>JBFMGN010000177.1:0-6685 GCA_040752435.1 Spirochaetota bacterium | reverse complement strand
AAATTCCACCTGGTAAAACTTAAGAAGGTACTGTAAATAATGGGCCAGTACGTAAAGACCAAAAAAATAATCAGATTCGGGGTTACAAAGGCTAAAAAGACCAGCCATTCCCAATTACAACCCTTGCGAGACTTTTTATACTCATTTTTAAGCACCCCTTTAAACTGCCTGTTTTTAAGATCCATACCCTTATGCCGCCCTGTCAAAGGAGGAGACCGTTGCAACCGGTCTCCTTATCGCGTTAATTATTCAACTCTTCAACAATAGCTTTTTCTGCCTGTGCATCTGCCTCATCCAGGGCTGTTTTCACATCGACCTTGTCGATAAATATTCTCTGAATAGCTTTGTCCAGGGCATTGCGGACTGCCGGTGAGCTGTTGACCGAGAAGTCGCCGACCAAATAAGATAGGGCATCATGCATGATGGCGTAGCGCTGATCTTTCAACATATCAGCCGCCAGTTGCTGTGATTTCTTAGAAAAAGCAGCGTAACCGCTGCGTTCAGCATAGTAGGCCAGGCTCTCCGGGGACAACATATATTTCATAAACTCCCAGGCGGCCTCGCGCAGTGCTTCAGGGCAGGTAGCACTCATTACAATTCCCCCGCCGCCCGGGGCATAGACTTTGCCTGCTTTACCGGCCGGATAGTTGGCTACGGCCGGGGTAAAACCGACGGCGTTCTTGAATATTTCCTGGAAAGGCGCCGGGGAATCGAGAATCATAGCCGCTCTGCCGTTTATAAAAGCCGCCCTGTGTCCGCCGGAAGCACTATCGGGCATTATCGCACCTCCCTCCTTTATCAACTTCTGGAATTTGGAAAGAATATCAACATTCCGAGGGTCGTTAATGGTGATTTTACTGTAATCTTTACTATTAAAAGAACCGCCTTCCGACCAGACTGCTGAAAGCAACGGCCAGGTGATATTCCACTGGGCCACACCGGCACGAACAATATTGCCGCTATTATCCTTCACCGTCAATTTTTTTGCAGCCTCAAAAAACTCATCCCAGGTGGCAGGCGGGCGAATTAAACCTGCCTCTTTAAAGGCATCGGTATTGTAATAAAGCACCGGTACGGAGACATTAAAAGGCAGCCAGTAAGTACCCCCTTTATACTCTCCGGCGGTAGCCATGGTGCCGGCCCAATCACTGGTGTCGATACCATTCTTGCCTTTCAGGTACGGATTCAAGTCAACCAGCACTTGGGATTTGGAGAACTCCACCATCTCAAAAGTGCCCAACTGTGATACATGCGGTCCGCCCCCGGCCGCATATGCAGCCAGTAAAGCCTTGCCAAGGGCAGTGTAGTCGCCTTGAAATTGAACGGTAACATGGATGCGACCCTGGGATTCATTGAACATTTTGGCCAGTTCATCCTGGGCATCACCAGCCGCGCCGGAGAGTGTACGCCAGTAGACAAGCTCAATGACTTTTGCCGCCTGTTCCTCCGCAGCGCCTCCGCCCATAACAGCCGGCGCCAGAACAACCAGAACGATAAAGGTAAAAATAATGACCTTTCCGATTGATTTTTCCTTCATACTTTCCTCCATATTTTGTAGTTTTCTATAGTATCTTCATCATTTAGACCTATAGATGTTTATACATTATAATGTTTATTCTATCACGCAAAATATTGGTTGTCAAGCAATTCTTTGAAGCAGTGGAAGTTCCCCGGAGCCCTTGTCAGCCCGGAACTCTTTAGTGAACTGAATACCGCTCCTTATATTGAAGGATATAAATACGGAAGAAACAGTGCGCCATTTTTTTTATTATCTATTCCGCTTAAAATTTCTTGAAACTCAGTTATCCGCCTACTATAATAAGCTTAAACACAATGCGTTTAGGACGTGGTTGAGCGCAATATCCGCCAATAAATAATAGGAAGATTTAGTATGATTAGATATTTTATTGTCAGTATTGCCAATGGGATATTATTCGGAATATTAGATGGAGTAATTAATGCAAATCCCTATGCACAAAAAATATTTGAAGTCTATAAACCCATTGCAAAAACTTCAATTAATGCACCTACGGGTATAATAATTGATATTGTATATGGTTTAATAATGGGATTTATATTTCTAATATTATATAAAGCGTTACCAGGCAATACTGGTTTTTTTAAAGGGATTGTTTTTGCATTAATCATTTGGTTTTTTCGCGTTTTAATGAGTGTTGTAACAACTTGGATGATGTTTAAAGTACCAACGACAACATTGTTATATACCGCTGTTACTGGATTAATTGAAATGTTAATAATAGGAATTGTTTATGGAATTTTACTTAAGCCATTTACTCCATAACTTGGCGGATACATCGCACAACAGCCCATATATGCTCCGCTCCCGTGGTCGCTCCGGGCTTCGCCATATTTTCGCCTCCACTATCGCTACGGTGAAAACATCATATATGCGCGAACATTATACGCCATTGGCACTTTGGAGGTATCTCATTATGAGGCTTAGCAAAATTGAATTTTTTGTAATGAATAATCCTGTAAGAAAGTTTATGCAAAAACATCTTGAATTTAGAATATTTAAGCAACTCCTGAAAAAACACAAAATTAATTTGATTGGTAAGGTCATTCTGGATGCTGGTTGTGGCTCTGGTTACAGTTCTGAGCTATTACTCAAGGAATTTAGACCGTCTCAACTCACCGCTTTTGATTTTATGCCAGAGCAAATAGATTTGGCGAAGAAAAGAGGGCTAAGTGTAGATTTTTTTGTAGGTGATGTAACAAAAATTGAATTGCCCGATAATGCATTTGATGCTGTATTTATATTTGGAGTATTACATCATGTTCCGGAATGGAGAAACGCACTCTATGAAGTAGCAAGGGTGCTTAAGCAAAAAGGTGTTTTGTTGATTGAAGAACCTAATAAACACGGGGTCGCTCTTTTTGACCGCTTGGGATTTATCCATCCAAAGGAATCTCAGTTTAATTGGCCGGAGTTTGAAGATGGGCTTAAGATGGCTGGATTTGAAGTTTTAGAGAAAAAAAATATACTAACAGAAAAATTCAAAAGTTTTTTATGTATGAATATCGTGCCAACGGCGTATAACGCCATTTTGTTAATATAAAAGCATATTTTTTATCAATTTATCAAATCAGTATTTTGCTGTTATAAACAGATTAGAAAAATTAAGGATTACCATTGAGGTTAATGATGCGGTTTTTGCCTAAAAATTGCTTGTCGAAGATACTCGCCGCCATAAATTGAGGTTCGGCGGCTCGATTGTGCATAGTAAATAAGTGGCTTTTTCCTGCTGGCCTCGACACATTGCCCCTCACTATCGTTCGGGGCAACGTTTTGTTGTATGCCCAACGTTAAGCGAAATACACGGCGAGAAGATCAATCTCTGATTTGGTTGGTTTTTTAATAAAAAAATATGAAAGTAGTAAAAGTATTTTTTATTGTTGGTGTAGCAACAAGCTTTGGCGCAGGCATTTATCACTTCTTTGTTCCATATATTCACAGATGGTATAGCTATATACCGGAAGTTCCAAGATCTCTCATTGTCTCAATTGATTGGATTAATTTCTTTTTCTCATTATTGCTGTCAGGGAATAGCTTGTTATTGTTGATATTTCGTAGAAATATATACAACAGAGAGCTGGTTTCATTTACGTTTATGGATTCGAAGTATTTACACGCAATAAATTGAGGAGGGGACCCTTACTACCATGATGCATGCCACACTCGACAATTGGATTCGACACGAAGCGATTCCGTTCTCCGTTGATTCGTCCGAAACCTTCAACGCCTCCATTGACAAGGTCATCGCCTCACTTGACGACTCCTAATCTTGTTTATTTCCCTCAAGCCTATACCGACCGTAATCTAAAACCCACAAACTCATATCTTCGTCGGATGGCGGAACTCTCCCCGACCGCGGTAGATTGACTATTGCATTCTCGGCGCTGAGCACTAAACTCTATCTCTCTTGACAAAGAGGGAAGCTTTAAGGATATATACAGAGAAAAGGATTGATGTATAATTTTGGTGAATGGGGACAAAAAAAGAAGCGATAGAAATAGTAAACAAATTGGGATATTCGTTAAAAGTTTTCAGGTAGTCTTTGAGTGATTGACATTTTACCATTAAAATTGAGCAATGGAGTCAGCTTCGCATGGCAAAATCGGATAATACCGTGCAACGTGCCCACGGTATTTGTTTAGGTGCTTCAACGGTCAGCGCAGTCAGTCTTTCCCGCAACCCGGTAAACGGAAACCGGATCAGGGTCGAGAAAGTCACTCTTAAAACCCATGAAGGTAATCCCAAGGCCGCCTTTGAGCAGATCGTCAGCGAATTGGGTCTGGATTCTGAACCGCTTCTGGTTACAGGCCGCAAATTCCGCAGCTTTATCAAGGCGCCTTCAGTCACGGAACCCGAAGCGGCGGAATATGCCTTAGATTTTATCAGGGCCGAAAATGGGGGAACTTACGATGCCCTGGTCTCCGCCGGCGGTGAGACTTTCATGGTCTACACCCTGGACAAAAATCAGAAAATATCGGGCATCTCAACCGGTAATAAATGCGCAGCCGGTACCGGTGAGTTCTTCCTTCAGCAGATAAGAAGGATGGATCTGGATATCAACCAGGCCATAGATCTTGCCGGCCGGGGCGAGCCTTACCTGGTTACCGGCCGTTGTTCCGTTTTCTGTAAGTCCGATTGCACCCACGCTTTGAATAAAGGTGTGTCTGTTTCAAATGTAACAGCCGGACTCTGCCAGATGATTGCCCAGAAAATCGTGGAGATAGTTGCCAGGGTTTCGCATAACAAGATCCTCCTGGTGGGAGGGACCGCTCTCAACGCGGCGGTGGTCGCTCAACTGCGCCGGGAATTGGGAGAAGTTACAGTTCCAAAAGAGGCCGCTTATTTCGAAGCCCTGGGTGCGGCGCTGCTTGCTTTTGACCGCGGAACCCCCCTTCCTCCGGACCTCTTCCATGCCGGTCGCTCTAATTTTTCCTTTCTTGAGCCGCTTCCCGATTACGAATCCCTGGTTACCTTTAACGGGAGCAAATACCACACAGCCCAACGCGGCGACCGCTGCCTCCTCGGACTGGATGTGGGCTCGACTACAACCAAAGCGGTGCTCATCAGGGAGGAAGATCAGGCCCTGCTCGGTTCAGTTTACCTCCGTACTAATGGAAAGCCCGTCGAAGCTTCCCGTTCTTGCTTCCAGGGGCTTTTGGAAAAACTGGCTGGAACAGAGGTGGATATTATCGGGATCGGAGTAACCGGGTCCGGTCGCCAGATAGCCGGGCTGTACACTCTGACCGAGGCGATAATCAACGAGATTATCTGCCATGCCACGGCTGCCGTATATTTCGACTCCGAGGTAGACACAATTTTTGAGATCGGCGGCCAGGATGCCAAATACACCCATATAACCGGTTCGGTGGCCTCGGATTATGCCATGAACGAGGCCTGCTCCGCAGGCACCGGTTCTTTTTTGGAAGAGGCGGCCTTTGAAACCCTGGGCGTAAGGATGGAGGAGATTGCGGATTTGGCCTTACAGGCCGAAAGACCGCCTAATTTTAACGACCAGTGCGCCGCCTTTATCTCCTCGGATATCAAAAATGCTGCCCAAGAGGGGATTACCCGCAATGATATTCTGGCCGGCCTGGTGTATTCCATCTGTTTCAACTATGTTAACCGGGTTAAAGGCAACAGGCCGATGGGGAAAAAGATCTTTATGCAGGGAGGGATTTGTTACAATCGGGCTGTTCCCCTGGCCATGGCGGGAATTCTTAAAAAACAGATTATCGTGCCGCCCGCGCCGGGTTTGATGGGCGCCTTTGGAGTCGCCCTGGAGCTCAAAAAGAGGATCGACCTCGGGCTGATCAAAGAGAAGAAGTTTGACCTGAAAGAGATCGTCAAACGGGAGGTCTCCTACGAAAAATCCTTTGTCTGCGCCGGCGGCAAAGAAAAGTGCGATCTGAAGTGTAAGATTGCCAGGGTGCGCATAGGCAGCGCCGTCTACCCCTTTGGGGGAAGCTGTAATCGTTACTATAATATCCGGTTTAAACAGAAGGTGGATGATGAATCCCTGGATTATGTAAAGGTGCGCAACGAACTCATGTTTGGGAAGTACGCGCCTCCCGGGCGGCTCAAGCCGGAGACGCCGGTAATCGGGCTGAATACCTCTTTCCTCACCATGCGGCTTTTCCCTCTCTATTACAATTTTTTTTCACGTCTCGGCTGTCGGATCGTGTTGCCGGATCGTGTGGAACCGGATGCGGTCAATCATCTGGTTACCTCTATGTGCTTCCCGGCCGAAGTGGCCATCGGCCTTTATGAAAACCTGGTCTTAAAGAAGCCGGATTACGTATTTCTTCCCCATGTGCCGGAGTTATATGTACCGAAAGGCATCGAGAAGCTCGATTTCTGTGCCACCTGTGCTTTCACCCAGGGAGAGGGGTTCTGGCTGCGCGGGGCTGTTCAAGTGTGGCAGAGCCAGACCCCTCAAAATAATGGGTCGATGCCGGAAATGTGCACTCCCACCATAAACTTTAACGGCGGCTGGGAAAAGGGCCGGAAGGCTTTTGTGGAGACCGCCTGTAAGATTGGTTTTTCGGAAAAAGCGGCCGATGATGCCTTCGCCGCGGCCGTAGAGGCCCAGTATGCCTTTGAGGAGGAATGCCGGCAAACAGGAACGAGGCTCTTAGAAAAGATTCAATC
>JBFMGN010000176.1:0-6689 GCA_040752435.1 Spirochaetota bacterium | reverse complement strand
ACCAGGAAAAAGCCGGACCTGAAGCTGTAAAAATAAGGGCTTTAGACCGCTATACTTTTCAGGTAGAACTGAAAAAGCCGGTGCCGTATCTGGAAAATATTCTTCCCCATTTCGCCTTCAGCGTTGTGCCGTTGCATGTAATTGAAAAGTTCGGCCGGGGTTGGACCAGACCGGAAAACTTTGTCGGAAACGGTCCTTTTCTGTTGGAAACATGGAAACCCCATGAAGAGATGCGGTGCATCCCTAATCCAAAATACTGGGATAAAAAGCAGGTTAAACTTGGCCGAATAATCTTCTTGCCGGTGGATGATGAGGCGATTGGATACAATATGTATCTGAATGAAGAATGCGACTGGGGATGCGCTGTTCCACCCACGATGATTCAATCTGCAAAAGGGAGAAAAGATTTTATCATCGCTCCGTATATCGGAACGTACTACTACGTATTTCAGACCCGGAAACCCCCTCTCAATGACCCGCGGGTGAGAAAAGCTCTTTCAATCTCTTTCAGCAGGGATGAACTTCTTGAAACAGTAGAAAGTACCGGGCAATCGGCGTACGGTCTTGTTCCGCCAATGCCGGGATATTCCGGCATCAATAGTAACAAGGAAGAGATCGCGGCTGCGAAAGATCTTCTATCGGAAGCAGGTTTTCCTAATGGGAGAGGGTTCCCGCGCTTGACGATCCTTTATAACAGTTCGCCGTATCATAGAAAAATCGCCGAATATATACGCCGGCAATGGCTGGAAAACCTTGGGGTTCGGGTTGAGACAGCCAGCCAGGAGTGGGGCACCTATCTTAAATCCCTTAAAGAAGGAGATTATGACATTGCCCGCACCGGATGGATCGGAACCTATCAAGACCCCGGCCCGTTCCTTGAGGTTTTTATCACCGGAAACCTTGCATTAAACTGCGGGTACAGTAATCATGTATTTGACGACCTTATGGAAAAGGCAGCGACTGCGTCCTACGGAAAAGAAAGGTTCGATGTATTACGAAAAGTAGAGGAGCTGCTGATTAACGGTGATCAGGTTGTAATGCCGATCTTTACCTACGTCAGCCATAACATGATCGATTTGGATACATGGGGGGGATGGTATCCCAATGTAATGAATTATCACCCCGTCAAATATATTTATTCAAAGTAAGCCGGTAAAGAACAGCCCGATTGTATGCTTGCTAAGCCTTGCTCAACAGTCCACGGTTTAATCCAAGGGCCGGAAAGTATACATTAATCGAGCATGCTCCTTAAGCCATTTATCGTATTTCTTATAATCCGGGCACAATGCTTTCACTTTGCACCAGTAACGTTTGGAATGGCTATGGACCGCCTGATGGGCAAGTTCATGCAGCAGGAGATAATCCTGGACTTCCGGTGGAGTCATGATAATTCTCCAGTTTAAGGATATATTCCCCCTGCCCGAAGAACTTCCCCAGCGCGTCCGTTGGTTCCGTATAGAAATCCGGGAATAAGGAATTCCGGTTACTTTTGAAAGACTTTCGAGTCTGGTTGGGAGTTTCTTTTTTGCTTCCAGTTTTAAGCCCTTCTCTAGAATGGAAGCAAGTTTATTTTCATCTTTTGAAAAGCTTTTAATGTGGATGACCCCCTCGGCAGCCAGTATCTTTATCTTTTCCCGCTTCCCAGCCATAATTCTCTTAACCCGGTATTGCCGCCCGTTAAAGAGGATAGTCTCAAGTGGATTGAGAGCATGTATCTTTTTTCTTGTTTTATTTAAATGCTTAAGAATCCAGGTCTCTTTTCCTTGGAGAATGTCAAAAATTCGGGATAACTCCGTTTTGAAAGGTGCGGAAACGATCAACCGCCCTTCAAGGGAGATTTTTAAGTTAACATTTTTTTGGTTTTTCCTGCGTTTTAGACAGAAAGGAATATTATCTCCCCGCAGCGGCAGGACATAAGCGGTGGCGTCATTCTTCATAGCCTAAACTTTTACCGGTGAAATACATTTTGGTCAAGATTATTTGATTAAACCATGTATAAGGTGTATATTAGTAGCAGATATTATGGGGGAGGAGATGTGTTCAATTTTTTCTGGTTTCCTTTCGGAATGTTTTCGTGGATAATACCAATAATACTCGTTGTTTTAGGAATAAAACTTGTGAGAAGTATTATACACAGGGTTTCAAAGGATCTCGACGATTCTTTTTTCGGACGGAGACGTATTAATCGTTGGGATTTGCCTGCTCATGATGAGCTGGCTCAATACTTTTCAAAAGACAGAAAAGACCTTGAATCTAAGATTTTTCGACTGGCCTATAAAATGAAAGGCAGAATCACCCTCTCCGATATCGTGATTGAAACCGGCCTTGGGATGAAAGAAGCCGAAGCTTATATCGAAAAAATGGTGGATGGAATTCGTGTACGTATGGAAGTCAGCGATCAAGGGATCGTTTATTACGAGTTCCCGGAAATCATCGCCCGCTTTGAGGAGGGCAAAGATCTTTTCAGTTGAAGAGCGGGAAGACAGGCAACGCGGATATATAAAAAAATTCAAAGTATTATTGTTCAAAATTCTTAAAAGCGAGGCAATTTCAGAAAATAGAATTTATTAGCCACTGAAGCACGCGGAAGATTGCAACCATTAATACTTTTTCCGTATATTTCCACGGATTTCGTGGCTAAGATTTTGAAAGAACCTCAATCGTTATGTTTTTCTTAAGCCTCATAAAAGTATCTGAAAAATTAAACTTAAGGGATTTCACCGACACTGCCCGAAGTTGTATCAATGAAACGGAGTGTTGAACATGAGTAAAATAAATCCGACTCTGGATAATCTGGACGAGCTGTTTTCCCGGGAGCTTGATCCTGACAAAACTGCCAGGGCTAAGACCCTTTTTTTAAAAAAACTCTCCGAGCTTGCCCACCGTTTCTATGGAGGAAAGATCGAGATCATCCCCAAGGCCGGGGTATTCGGGTTCAACTGGTTTAATGTCTGGTATACGCCCGGGGTTTCCATGATATCCACCACGATCCGTGACAACAACGAGGCCTCCTATGAGCTTTCCAACCGGGGAAACCTCGTGGCCGTTGTGAGTGATTCTACCCGGGTTCTGGGGGATGGTGACTGTTCTCCGCCGGGGGGACTGGGAGTAATGGAAGGGAAGGCCTTCCTGATGAAATACTTGGGAGGAATCGACGCGTTTGCCCTCTGCCTGGATTCCCGCAATGCGAAAGGCTTAAACGATCCCGACAAAATCATCGACTTCGTGAAAATGATCCAGTCTTCTTTCGGTGCAGTTAACCTGGAAGACATATCCCAGCCGAACTGTTACAAAGTTCTCGATACCCTGCGGGAAACCTGCGATATCCCGGTTTGGCATGATGATGCCCAGGGAACCGCCTGCGTGACCCTGGCGGGACTCATCAACTCCCTCAAGCTCGCAGGCAAAGAGATCTCCAAGGCGAGAATCGTGCTCCTCGGGGCCGGGGCTGCCAATACGACGATTGCCCGCATCATCATTGCCTCAGGCGGAAACCCTGAACGCATGGTTATGTTTGATTCCAGGGGTTCTCTCCATAGGGATAGGGAAGACATTCGTAACGATACTCGTTATTACAGAAAGTGGGAGTTATGCGAAACGACTAATCCTGAAAAATATTCAAACGAAGAAACGGCTCTTAAAGGTGCGGATGTTCTCATTGCCCTGTCCCGGCCCGGTCCCGGGACTGTAAAGCCCGAATGGATTCGAGGCATGGCGAAAAAGGCCGTCGTATTCACCTGCGCCAATCCGGTACCTGAGATCTACCCTTACTTGGCAAAGGAGGCTGGTGCCTTCATCGTTGCTACAGGCCGGGGTGATTTCCCTAACCAGGTAAACAATTCAGTGGGCTTCCCCGGCATTCTGAAAGGCGCTCTGCTTGTACGGGCACGTAAAATCTCCGATGCCATGGCCATAGCCGCAGCCGAAGCTCTAGCTGATTTTGCGGAAAAACGGGGGATTGCACCTGACAACATTATCGCCACCATGGAGGAACCCGGCGTCTTTCCTTATGAGGCGGCCCGGGTGGCGGCCCAGGCTGTGAAAGAAGGGCTGGCTCGGCATCCTCTAAGTTGCGATGAGGTTTACAATCAGGCGCATCTCGCTATAAACAGAGCCAGGGAAATAACCGACCTCCTTGTCCGTGAAAAGTTCATCAGGCAGATTCCGGAAAGTCTGATCGATGAAGCCTTTCAGTGGGCCATGAGTAAAGTTTGAATACTTAAGATAATTTTAAGTCGTGAAGCTCTGATTAGAAATGAGATAAGTATTGTAGTAATGCCTGACCCTGGCAAGGGTTTCAGTAATTTTTTTCACAAAAAGATCGCTATCCAGCTTATTATCCAAACGCCGGGAGAGTGATTCAAGTTCATGCCGGCCGGGTGGGAGGGAATGTACCTGCCTGTCGTCATAAATCTGCAAAAGATGTTCGATTTTTCTTAAAAAAACGTAATCTACCTCTAATTTCTTGCATACGTCTTCTGGAAGAAGCCGGCTTTGTCGAATCTTTTTAAGGCCGCTCATGGTACTACCGGTCAGTATTTCAGGATATTGAAAGCAATTTATCAATTGAAGACCCTGGAGGAGAAATTCAATATCCCTGATTCCGCCCGGGCCGGATTTAATGTCAATTTCGGATATACTCCTCTCTTTCTGAGACTGCAGAGCGGATTGCCGTAATCTCTGGATGGATTCCCCTATTTCCCGTTTATCCCAGGTTTTTCGCAGGTACGGTTCTACTTCCGAGAGGAATTTTTTGCCGGTTGCAAGATTCCCGGCGATTTCCCGTAGTTTTAAGAGCGCCTGGTATTCCCACCTCGAGGCGGACTCTCGATAGTACCGGAGCAGCTCAGAAACGGGCTGAACCAGCAGCCCCGACCGGCCGTAAGGGCGAAGGCGTAAATCTACACGATAGGCATAGCCTTCCTCAGTATGTTCGGATAAATCGGATCGAAGCCGTTCCATTATCCTGGTTAAGGTGTTCTTAACGGATTCGATTTCCGTATAAGAGAGATTGTACAGTTCAGGAGAGTCATAGATACCCAGGAGGTCAATATCGGAACTGTAATTCAGTTCCCTGCCTCCCAGTTTTCCAAATGCCAGAATACAAAAACCGAACTTATCAACCGCGTGCCTGTTTTCGGGTTCGCTTAAGATTCTTTCAAGGTCCAGCGTAATAATAGCCTCGGCCAGGTTGGAGAGTTCAACCACTATTTCTTCGAGCGGGGCGCCGAAACAGATATCACGGGCGCCTATCCGTAAGATTTCACGTTTTCGAAAACGCCGCAGAGCGTTCAGCCAATTCCTGTGGCCGGGATTTTCGGCTGAAAGCAGCTTAAGGTCCTCTTCCATTGCATCTTTAGTCCGTACAGTGCGGATGCGGGCAGGTTCGGATGCCCATTCGTAAAACTGCGGATATTTTACCAGTGTATCGGCCAGGAACTGGCTGCCGGCCAGTATGCTAAGAAGGATTTCCAGGCGCTTCGGTTGTGAAAGAAGTTCAATGAAATGTCTTTCCGGGTCTGGTGTAGAATGTACGAATCGCTCCCAGTTATTAAGGGACATGTCGGGCTCCGGTGTTTTGCTTAAGATATCCCAGGCGAGAATCGCCAGCTTGGAAAAGATCTCTCTGCGCCGACCCTCTCCGGCGAGGGAACGGATATTGGCATAGGCCCGGCCGGTGTTCCGTAAACCGCCGGTGAAAAGAATTTTGCTTTTTAATTCATGGGTGAGATTTTCCGAGAGAACCAAATCCGCGGCATTTCCCACCGGTGGTCCGGGCAGGGTATCCCGTCCCAGGTGTTTCTCCACGAAGGTACGAATTGCAGCGGTTCTGCTTTCGAATTCCAGATGCAGGATCGTAGGGGGGCTTACATTTTTCTCCTTGATATATCCCATCCTGCGGGCCAGATGGCTATATTCGTCGGATTCTATTTCCGGGAGAAAAAGATCTCTGGCATTGCCGCGGAGCATCCTTAAGGCATTTATCAGGCGCCTGAAAAAATGGTAGGTTTCAACCAGGTCGCGTGCTTCAGTTTCACTTAAAAGACCGATTTTTACCAGTTCTTCAAGAGCCACATGAATTCTGGGTGTCCTTAAGGCCGGATGCATCTTACCATAGGTGCACTGGAGTATCTGAACCGTATACTCAAGGTCAACGAGCGCACCCGGGCTGAATTTCGCGTTTAGTTTGCCGCTAGCTGATTTTTCTTTAAGTTGTTTTTGCCGCAGTTCTTTAAGCTCATTAAGATTGATGGATTCGCTGGAGTAGATAATCTCATCCCTTAAGCGCTCCACTCGCGCCCCGAAATGGCGGCTTCCTCCAATGGCCCTCATCCTGATCATTGCGAGGCGTTCATAACTATGGGCATGTCCGTCTTTACCGTAATACCGGCAAAAATTCTCAAGACTGCACGCAATCGGGCTGCTTTTCCCGTAAGGCCGTAATCGCAAATCGATACTGAATATACCTTCCCGTTTGGTCTCAATCATATGTACGGCATTTTTAAATACCCGTTCAAAAAATTCGGCATTGGATATTTTTTCCTGGCCATCGGTAGTGCCGTTATCGCTGTAAATGAAAAGAAGTTCGATATCGGAGGCATATCCAAGGGCCTCTCCGCCCATTTTGCCGAGCCCCATTAAAGCGTATTCCGCCTCGAGTCCCGCAAAGGTTATAGGTTTTCCGTATT
>JBFMGN010000175.1:0-6732 GCA_040752435.1 Spirochaetota bacterium | reverse complement strand
AAGACGGCTGCAAGGCCTAGAAAAGTTAAGAGGGCGTTAGGAATTATACCGACTGCACCGTTTCCGATAATGCGGATTGATTCAGGCAGCAAACCAGAAGGGGTGCCCCGTGTGACCAGGAACCTGATTCCCGTAATGAGAAGACCAACGAAGAGGGTCGATATAAATGGTTGAACTTTTCTTTTGGCAATAAGGACTCCATTAAGAAAACCGATGCTTAAGCCCATGAGTAACACGGTGGGAATAGCAAGCCACACCATCGTTTCCTGCCCGCCGGTTATTTCTGCCAGAGAGACACCTGCAAGCTGCATAACGGCAGCAACCGAAAGATCGATCCCGCCTGCAATGATAACTATTGTTTGGCCGGTTGCGAGAATCCCTAAGGCTGATGCCTGCCGCAGAATATTAAAAATATTTTTTACCTGAAGAAAATAGGGGGAGATAAAGGCCGCGATAAGGAGAATCAATAGTAAAAAAACGAAAACCATTTGATTTTTAATGTGTTCGGCGGCGCGGGAAATAAAAACACGATAGCTTTTGTTCATAAAAATTTTAGATTTCTAAAATATTTGTAATTGCAATTCATGGTATAACACCTAAAATGGATTGTCAATCAAACGTTAATCCCGGCATAATAACCTGACATTTAGAGTTTCTTATATTATCTTTATAATAATCATTCCCGAGACAATACAGATAATGCCTATTATTTTACTTCGGGTGAACTGCTCCTTTAAAAATATAAAACCGAAAAGGGTGCCAAAGGCCACGGCTAGTTCCCGCAGAGCCACAACATAACTTACCTGGACAATTTTATAAACAAATAAAATAATTATATACGTACCCAGAGAGCCGATTCCGATAATACAGCTTTCCTTTTTGCTTTTCTTCCATGCTTCGGATATTTCTTTTCTTTTTTTATGAATAGCATAAGGCGTAAGCACAGCGGTGGTTACTAATGCCAAACCAACAATATAAGCCAGAGGATTGATCGTTCCGACCCCAAGTTTATCGGTTATGGAATAGCCTGTTATCGCAGCTCCTACTACAAAAGCAAAGAATAATTCTTTAGAGTGATCTTTTTGTTTTGCCTTTTTAAAGCCTATCAGAATTGTACCTGCGACTATGGCTGAAATACCGACAACTCCTGGAAAAGTAAGGTTTTCGTGTAGAAAAAGTGCCGCGGCCACAGCCGTACCGGCAATGCCGCTTCCTCTGGCAATAGGATAAACAACGGATATATCTCCATGTTCATAAGCTTTAGCCAGGGCAAAAAAATAGATGGCATGGATTGTCCCGGTTGCAAAAAAATACGGATAGGCTTTACTATTTAGTATTTCCGAAACTGGCAAAAAAAATAACAAAGGTAAAAAGGCGAAACAGGAAAATAAAAGGCCTAGATAAAGCACACCAAAATTACCTGATGTTTTTTTAGTGGTAAAATTCCACGTTGCATGGATCAAGGCCGCCAGTATAACTAATAAAAATGCATACAAAGGCAAAATTTTTACATCCTTTTTAAAAATGTTGTCTTTAATTTACATTCGATTTTATGTAGAGTCTCGCTATTTTTCTGTGAGTTAAAAAAAAATACCCAATCTGTACTTCGGAAGAATGAGGAGGAGTACACTAATTACGATAACGAAAGCAGCACTGAAACTCAAAGTGTCACAGAAAGCACTATCAGAATTTGTAAATCAGAAGTCGTCTCTTAGCCCGGAAATGGCGCGCCGAATTGCTCAAGCAACAAAAACAACTCCTGAAAGCTCGCTAAATATGCATACAAAGATAGATTTATGGAAGGTTTTACAGAAAAAACCAGTAAATGTGTCTGAGTTTCACCATCAGAGAGCAGTATACACAATTCTTTTTCGCCAAAGTACGACCCAGAAGGGGAGGGAATTTATAGGCGTTGTTCTAAGGCTCTTGACAGGACTGTCTGAGTACGGTATCATGTAAACGGTTACGGTAACGTTTCCGTAACCGATACCGCGATGGGATTTTTGCTTTTCCATCTACCTCTATAAGCGTTTGGAGGAGGAGCCTGATCTATGCGAGTGACAATTACCGACATCGCCAAACGAGCTGGTGTTTCCAATACCACCGTCTCCCGAGTATTGAACGACAAGCCCGATGTGGATGGAAACACCCGAGCCCGCATCCTGCAAATCATTCAGGAAGCGGGCTACGTACGCAATCCAGCGGCCAGGGGTCTGATCGCCGGCAAGACAAACCTCATTGGATTTCTGGTACCTTCTCTGCATCGACCTTGGACAATAGAGATTATCCGTGGCGTGGCAGAAGGCATTGAGGACACTTCATATGAACTCGTTCTCTACACGACCACCCTTATGGAGAAGAGCCGGGAGCTGTTTGGGCGAGCCCTAAGCAATGGGTTAACTGACGGGCTACTGGTCATGCTGCCGCCCGATGGAAAGCAGTACCTGTCAAGCCTCTTCGATCGGGGATTTCCCATCGTCCTGATTGATGATAGAGTCTCTTTCCCCAAGCTCCCGACTGTGATGGCTTCGAGTAAAGAGGGAGCACATCAGGCCACCAGACACCTCATTAATTTGGGACATCAAACGATTGGGTTTATTGCTGGACCGATGGAGTTTGCGTGCTGCTGTGACCGCCTGGAGGGCTACAAATTGGCCCTGGCTGAAGCCCACATTGACTTCTCCCCCAAGTTGGTCGCACACGGGGACTTTTCGGAGGCCAGCGGTGTTGCCCAGATGGAAGCGTGGCTGGATTCGGCGGATGTTTCTCCCTCGGCGGTATTCGCCTCCAGTGACGAGATGGCTTTTGGCGCTATGAAAGTCATCACGTCCAGGGGAATGAAGATTCCTAATGATGTGTCCATTGTCGGCTTCGATGATATCCCTTTCGCCGCCTGGACCGTTCCTCCCCTCACCACAGTGCGTCAACCCTTGCACGATATCGGCCGAAAAGCTGTGGAAATGCTCATCAGGCAGATCGAAGGAGAGAGTTTGGATGCGACTAAGGTTGAGTTGATGACGGAACTCATCATCAGGGCATCAACTTGTGAAAGAAGGAGGTGAGACTATGCGTCTATTTCGGTGACTGCAAGGTGTAGGCGACTCAAAAAATCGTAGAGGACAGCCATCCGTATGCGCCACCTTCCTAATCGGTTGCGGCCGCATTGGGTAGTTTAGGCTGGTATAGCTATCTCATCACGGTAAGGAGGATTTGTATGAGAAAGTGGATTTTGGTATTGTTGCTCCTGGGGGTCACTCTTGTCGACTTCGCCGCTTTCGCAGCGGGTCAGGCGGAGGGATCGAAGGCCATTCCCAAGGAGATCGTCGGCACTATCCGTCAGGCGGTGTGGGTGTCGTCAACCCTGTTAGACTACAATCAAAAGCTGGTCGAACAGTTCAAAAAGGTGCAGCCCAATGTAAAGAAGTCGGAGCAGGTGAGCCGGCGCTGTTGTACAACAAAGCCCTCTTCGACAAGGTCGGCATCAAGTATCGACTAATGACTGGGCCTACGACGACCTGCTGAAAGCCGCCCAAGCCCTGACCATTGCCGGCGAGAAGCAGTATGGGTTCTATCCCCCCGTCCGGCTCCGCCAGTTTTCCAACAACACGTTGGTCCGTTCCTTTGGCGGCGGGTGGGTGGACGATGATGGTAAAACAGCCCTTGCCAACAAGCCGGAAACAATCGAGGCCGTTCAGTTCATGGCCGATATCATCAACAAGTATAAAGTGGGACCCACGCCCGGGGCTGATATCCCAGATGTCCTGATCGGCCAGGGCAAGATCGGCATGATCAACGGCGGCATCTGGTCCAGGACTTTTTTTAAAGGCTCACCGGCGGAGAAAGATATCGCGTGGGTGATGATGCCAAAAGGGAAAGCGGGCAGTATATCGGGAGGGCTCGGATTCGGTGGCTTGGGCATCTACTCCAAGAGCAAGTGTTCTGACGCAGCCCGGGAGTGGATCAAATTCCTGACCACGAAGGAAAACATCCGTGGGTATGCCGACCTCGGTTTCCAGCCGGCCAGAAAATCCATCGGGGATGAGATGGTGGCGCGTGACCCAACACTCAAGCCCTTCTTTGACGCGGTGGCCACGGCGAAAGACTCTGGGACAAAGTGTGCCAACTACCGAGACGGTGAGGTCATAAACCTGCTCAATCAGTCCCTCGGGGACGTGTGGGTGGGAAAGAGAAGTGCCAGAGAAGTGCTCGACGAGATTCAACCCAAGTTGCAAGCGATCTTGAACCAGCCCGCGCCATAGTTCTTAGCGGAATAGATTGCCGGTTCCAACACCAAAGTGCTTGAAGGACGAGGCACGTTAGCCACTTGAATAAGGGGGAGTTTCTATATGAAGGTACTGGATCGCATAACCAGCCCAATGATTGGCACCTTAAAGGACATGGCTGAACGCAGGGTCAGACCAGGGGTGTTTGCCTTAAGACCTAAACGCGTCCTCGCCCGGTGGGGGTATTGCCTGATCTTGCCCTGGCTCATTGGTTTCCTGACCCTGGTCTTATTGCCCATGCTGGCCTCGTTAGTTCTGAGCCTTACGGACTACAGCCTCGTCTCTTCCTCGGTGCGTTTCGTCGGTTTGCAGAACTACATTGACGCCTTTCTCCATCAGGATCTGTTCTGGAAATCCCTATTTATCACCTTCGAGTACACGGTCATTACAGTACCTTTGAGCGTCGTTGGCTCGTTGGCATTCGCTTTATTGCTCAATCAGCGGGTCAGGGGCATCAAAGTCTATCGCACGCTGCTCTTTCTGCCTTCTATCGTGCCATTGGTAGCAGCCGTGATATTGTGGACAACGCTGTTTGACCCCACATACGGCTTGATCAATTTTATGCTGGAGAAGATAAACATTGTCGGGCCGAGGTGGTTTGCCGACTCCACCTGGGCCTTGCCTGCGATAATCCTTATCACGATCTGGGGCAGCGTGAGTGGCACGGGCTGCATTATGTTTCTGGCTGGACTGCAAGCCATTCCTCAAGATCTGTATGAAGCCGTGGAGATTGACGGAGGAAATGGGTGGCACAAATTCAGGCATATCACGCTGCCCATGTTAACGCCTATGATCTTCATGCTGATAGTTATCAACATTATCGTCGCCTTTCAGAACTTCGTCCTGCCCTACGTGGCTACCCGAGGAGGACCCAGTTACTCCACCTACGTTTTCGGTATCTATTTGTACAGTCAAGCATTTGAATTCTACCATATGGGCTTCGCTTCTGCCCTGGCCTGGATTCTGTTTGCCATCCTCATGCTATTCACGTACTTCCAGTTCAGAACCCAAAGCAGTTGGGTGCATTATGAAGGAGGGAATGTGTAATGAGGATCAACAAACGTGTTGGAGAACGGATCAGGGTGAGTTTCACCTATGCCCTTGCAACTCTGGTCACCTTTGTCTTCATGCTCCCGATTGTATGGACGATCTCCGGTTCGTTTAAAACCGCGGCTCAGTTCAGCGCGTATCCGCCCGTGTGGTTGCCCGATCCGGTTGCCTGGGCCAATTACTTACGGGTCTGGAAGATCGTGCCTTTCGCTCTTTATTTCTTCAATAGCCTCCTCATAACGATCGTCGTGCTCTTTGGACGGCTTGTGGTGAGTTCACTCGTGGCCTATGGCTTCAGTCGCTTCCGCTTCCCTGGGCGCGATCTCCTCTTTCTACTCATGCTAAGTATGATCATGCTGCCCCAGGCAGTCACTTTGCTGCCTGAATTCTTGATTTTCAAGGAGTTGGGCTGGAATAATACTTTTCTGCCCCTCGTCGTTCCTGCTTTGCTGGGGGTCGGTACGGGTGGGGCCTTCACCATTTTCGCGTTTCGTCAATACTTTATGAGCATCCCCATGGATTTCGATGAGGCAGCCAGGATCGATGGCATTGGTCCCGTGCGGATCTACTGGGAAATCATTGTGCCCCTGTCCAGGCCGGCTTTTGCGGCTGTGGTGATTACGTCCCTTCCCGTGATTCTCCTGTTCCTCGCCGCCCAGGATCACTTTGTGCGTGGCATGGCGCTCGGTGGATTGAAGGGTTAGGCGAGGACATGATGCCAGAACCTGGAGACGAAAAGAGAGACTTTCTGACTCGTTTGTGGCACCTGGAGGACTTACCGAGGCCAGCCTATCAGATCAACTCAGCGGTACAACATGAGACGACGATGCTGGAGCGCTTCCAGGATCCGCAAAAGATGCTGGAAGCACAACTGAAGGAATTCGAGGTCAACCTGCGCTTCCTGGGTGATTATGTTCCCGCTCTTTTTCCCTACTTGGGCACTGGCATCTTTGCCTCGGCCTTCGGCTGTGAGGTGGAATGGTTCGAACATAAAGATCCTTGGGCCCATCCCATCATCATCATCACCGACGACCCGCGGCAGGTAGTGTACGAACTGGAACCGCCCGCTGTGACCGATGGGCTGCTGGGACGTGTCTTGGATCTGACGGCCTTCTTTCGCGAACATACCGATGGCCAGTATCCCATCCGAATGACGGACCTGCAGAGCCCGCTCGGTATTGCGTATCAGATCTGGAAATCGGATCAGTTCTTGATGGCGATGTACACCGCGCCGCGCGAGATTCATCACCTCCTTGAGTTGGTTACCGATTTGATCATCCGCTTCGTCAAGAAGCAGCGTGAGATGGCCGGCAATTTCATCCCGCTTCACTTCCCCTTTGTGTGGATGCCCGATAACTACGGTATTGGCATCAGCGAGGATCTGCTGGCCCTTATCTCC
>JBFMGN010000174.1:0-6771 GCA_040752435.1 Spirochaetota bacterium | reverse complement strand
TGCGCACAGCAAGGCGGACCCGACCCTGAAGTGAGAATAGGGAGAATACGATGCCAGGGCCGCGTTTTTCGCAGCTTCAAATAGATTTTTCAATTCTCCATCGTAGCCTCCGGCCGCATCTGGACTGGACTGGAAATCTTCGCAAGCTGCGAAGAAATTACAGTGGAATAGCATAGGCTGCCTCCTTGGTAGTTTCGTTGACAGTATGACATGGATTGGTATAGGATGCAAACAGGTTAAAGGCGGTCTTGAAGTCTCATGAACCGGAGAAAAGCATCGATTATCTATTTGATGATCTTTTTGGTGGTTTATTTCCTGGTCTTTACTCCACCGACAAGTAAGGAACTGATTTTCCTGCCTGTCTGGGCAAAAGATTTATCCGATCCGTCCAACTCATCCCGGGAGATTAAAGAGCTGGAAATTTTTCCATTTTATAGTGAGGATCTTTTTGGATACATATCGGTGGATGGCGAGGTACAGTATGCGGAGAAGATTCTTTACGGTGTTGCGTTAGCCCAGTCCGTTTTCGCAAATTATTCACGGGTATCGGAGAATATTGTCTTTAAGGATTCCGATGGCAGAATTGTCATGAATTTGGAGACTTCAGGTTATCCCATATTGAAAAATGGCCGAATCTTTGTCATCTCCACCGACCGAAAGAGGATAGCCGAATGGGATGACCAGGAGAATCTTTTATGGAAGAGAGAGTATACGTCTCACATAACTTCCCTCCATATAAATCCCAATACAGTGTTGATGGGTTTCTTAAATGGTGATGTTGAATTGATTGATAAATCGGGAAAAGTAGTGCTGAAACAGACCCCGGAGAGAAGCAGGGTTCAGGTGATCTATGGGTGCGCGGCCTCCAGGGATGATCGGATGATCGCAATAATCAGTGGAATTGATCCTCAAAGAATACAACTCATTCAAAAAAAGGATGATCTTTATAAATCCATCTTCACTCAGATTCTTGAAAATGAATTTCGAAGGAATGTCTACCTTGAATTTTCGGACAACGACCGTATTGTTTTTTTTGAGGGAAATAATAGTCTTAGATATCTCGACACAAAGATGAAAACCCTTGGTTCAATTATGCTGAAAGGTAAAATCGATAAAGTCGCGTTTGAAAAGCGGTATAATCTTTTTTTCGCCTTAAGCAGCATTAATCGAGAGAATCAGATCAAGGTGTTCAAACCGGGAGGAAAGGTTTTTTTTGAGAGTACCTTTCCGGGCAAGGCCGCGTTTTTGAATTTTGAAAATGATTCCCTTTTTTTTGTCGTTGATCGAAAAATGATCCGCGTCGATCTAAAAGAAAAATAATCGGGGGTGATTATTGAAAAGGAACGTTTTACTAATTTCATTTTTGATAATTCAAATTCAGCTTATTTCCCGGATCTGCTTGGCATATGAATGGCCGGTTGAAAAGATAATGCTCACTGCGACTTTTGGAGAAAGCCGCAAGGATCATTTTCATAGCGGTATTGATATAGGCGGCGGGGAACAGGAAGTCCATCCTATTGCCGAAGGCGAGATAGTTTTTTTTCATGAAGAGGGCGAGGATTTCTCAGGAATTCCAACGGGTCTTGGCAGTTTTATCGTGGTTGAACATGAAGGCGGAATAAAATCGCTCTATGGCCATTTAAAGCAACAGACAATTCCCGTTTCCATGACACAGGTGGGGATAAAAGATGTGATCGGTGTAATAGGGGATACAGGCGGTTCCTATGGCCCACATCTGCATCTTGAGATTATCGATAAGGAGTTCGGACAGGATGTAAATCCCCTTTTGTTGCTACCCCCGATCCAGGACAAAAACAAACCCGTGGTTCGCACTCTATCCTTCGAAAAAGACGGGAGCATAATCCCGGTGACAAGCCCTGTGGTTATTAACCCTGGGACAGCCGAGCTTAAGGCCTCGATCTTTGATTTGAGTGCGGATGTGCCCTTCTACTGTCCAATGGCTCCTTTCAGTATATCGGTCTTTATTAATGGGGAAACTACCTTTAATGTTGTATTCGAGGCATTACGGGCTTTAGACGGCAATATTATTCTTATTCAATCGAATAATCTGACTTTTTCAGATTTCTACGAATCCGATTGGGATGTAAAACTGGGAAAAATTGATCTTCACCCGGGTGAAAGTCGTCTTGAAATTGCGGTGAAAGATTACGCCGGTAACACGACCAACAGGCAATTTCTCATTAAGGTAACAGAGTAAGACCGGTGAATTTTTAGCATGAAGACTTTTTCAAGACAGCCCGGAGAGGAACGTGTAAGGCAGCTCGCATGTGTCATCTGTAACAGTTCGGACTATGTTCCCTTCCTCCAGTGTAACGGCTTCTCGTTTGTAAAATGCAACCGCTGTAATATGGTGTATCAGAATCCTCAACCTGTACCAGAGGACCTTAGAAAACGCTATGACGACGGATATTTTGAGTATGAATATGAAAATGAAGAAAATTTCTTTCAGCTTATGCTCCTTGGGCTGAAGGATATTCATTTTGATCTTATCGAAAGCAGTCTTCCTTCTCCGAGAAAGTTTCTCGATATAGGCTGCGCCACTGGGAAACTGCTTCATCATATGAAGGCAAGGGGGTGGGAAGAGCAGGGTGTGGAAATATGCCAGCCCTCGGTCTTATATGGTATTAAACAGAGAAACGTCAAGATCTTCTTCGGGGATCTTATGGAAGCACGATTTCCGGAAGGTCTTTTTCAAGTGGTGCATTGTTCACATCTGATTGAACATGTGACCAATCCTAAGGATTTTTTTTTGGAAGTCAAAAGAATTCTGGCTCCGGCGGGATATTTCATCATTACAACACCTAATATCGACGGCTTTCAGGCAAAACTATTCGGATCAGCCTGGCGTTCTGCCATAGCCGATCATCTATTTCTTTTTTCCCGCAAGACCCTTATGCACTTGCTTAACAGTACTGGATTTGAAGTTGTGCGATGGAAAACCTGGGGGGGCCTGGCAGCAGGCACAGCCCCGGTTTTTTTAAAAAAGGCCGCCGACCGGCTTGCAAAACGGATTGGCTTCGGGGATGTAATGATTTTTCTGTTAAAATGTAAAGATCAACTCTTTTAGATCCCCGATTTCGATCCCTAGATCCGATCCGATCTTGATTAAACCTTTCAGTTTCTTAAAACCGTCTATGTTTCCATCTTCCATTTCCTGGTAAAACCGAAAAGCATGTTGGCGTAAGAGGGAAAAAATAATATTCTGCGGTATCGTCAACTCCGGCTCTATTCCCCCTTTTCGAACCAGTTCAAGCAGATCATGAATATAATGGATTGGTTTTTCCTCAATCTTATCCGTTATCAGGTCTACCTGATGGGCCAGGGACAAGGATATCCGGCGTCGTATTTCATCTTTATCGAAAGATATTTGAAAAGTATGGCTGAACTCCAGGGCTTCGCCGAGACTTTTAAGTTTATCCAACTCAAGAGGTTTGGACGTATCCGAAAGTAAGTCGAACAAAAGGCAGTTGATGGCAAGTTCTCCGGTCATTGTTATTACCGGGGGTGGCTTTATTCCAATTTTTTTTGAAAAGATAAACATCTTTTTGACATCGAAAAATAATTCCAGACTCTTGGAGATTAGATATTTCTCCAGTACGGTGGAAAAGCGGGAAGTGCATTTAATAAGCAGTTCCCTCGGCAGCGCCTTTAAATTTATGTCCAGGCTGCTCCCCGGCTTGGAGTTTACTTTATGATACAGTTGTAAGTCGATGCCTTCATCCCGGTTTTCAATCAGCTTAAACAAATACGCCTGCGATTTCAAAACAGCCGATTCGCCTACCTCGATGGTGCCGGTATGTTCGATTCTTTTTTCATCAGGCGACTTTTTTTCTGTTTTAAAAGAGATAAGCTCAAAACTGCCGTATGTTTTTTCTTCTTCTTCAAGCATCACTTTTTTCAGGATGAAGATAGAAGCCGGATAATCCATGCCCTTGCTTTCGGGTGCTACCATGTTCTTGAATATCGTCCGGCCGTCATCGAACCCGGCTCTATTGCTTTTGGCTTTCTCCACTATTTTCAAAAGCACTTCCGTAAGATTGGCAGGGGAGAATTCCTGGTAGAGCTCTATGGCTTTCAAAGAATACCGAAGATTCTGGATTGCCTCTATTCCGGTGATATCCGCGAAAAACCAGCCACAGGAAGTAAAAGAAAAAAGAATATATTTTTGACCTTCCAGTAATCTGTATAATTTTTGCACGTATTCCGGCTTGAGCCCCTTGCCCGAAGGTTTTTCTTTTTTATCGATAATTTTTTCGGCGAATTCCTGCTTTGAGGTTTCATTAATCATCACTGAAATATAAAGATTTCTCACATCCATCGGGTCGTGTGAACTAAGGGTGGAAAATTCTCTGTTATATATCTCTGCCATCTTGTCTCTTAAGCTCTCCAGGCCTTTTCGAAGCGGGGTCCGCCATTCCTGATTCCAGCCTTCTTTCCCTCCGGTTGAACAACCGCAGTTTTTGAACCACCTGGAGACCCCATGAGTACAGCTCCAGGAAGTACCACGGCCGTCTTCGCCGTTTTTCAGCTTTACCAGGTATTGGGGTGGATAGAGTTCCAGGTACCTCCCATAGTTCGTAAACTGGACTTCATCGCTGTTTGTCACCAGCCGTGACAGGGCGGCGAGACACATATCTCCGAATGGCTCGTGATGCCCGTATACTTCGCCGTCAGTGGCGATGTTAATCAGGTTCGAAGGCTCCGGGCGGCAAAATGAGATGATTTTAGTGAAAAATGAGTCGGCGTTAACAAGATAATGTTCAAATGACACTCCCTGAGCCAGTATGTGATTATAGAAGAATACGGCCATCGAACCATTTTTGGTATCAAGCCTGTATGCCATATTGGAGCGGGCAGGTGCACCGTTTAAGGGTTTCCATTCCTGTGACTCTATCGGGCAGACAGCTTCCGCCTGCCAGGGGGACAGGATTATAAACTGTATTCCCTCTTCGATCAAAATATCTATAACATCGTAATTTACAGCGGTTTCCGGAAGCCACATACCTTCGGAGGCTCTTTGAAAATGATGCTCAAAATCCTTTAAGCCCCACCGGATCTGGGTTCTTATATCTTCTTTCGGGGCAAGGGGGAGAATTATGTGGTTATAAGCCTGGGCTATGGCATTTCCATGGCCGTTATTTTTTTCGCGGCTTGCTCTGTCCGCTTCGAGAATTTTTTTATATATGGTACAGGCGTATCGAGACAGCCAGTTAATGAGGGTTGGACCGAAGTTAAAAGATAAAAACTGGTAATTATTAACAATATCGATGATTTTCCCGGCGGAGTTGAGGATTCTGGAAGCCGAATTGGCCGCATAGCACTCCTTGGTAATTCTGTTATTCCAGTCATGATAAGGAGCAGCGGAGTCCTGCAAATATATTAGGCCGGTCCAGGGGTCCTCCCTCGGCGGTTGGTAGAAATGGCCGTGTATAACGAGATAATTCTTCATATTTTTTTCTCCTTAAAAGATGCCTGAAGCCTTAAGTATAATTCTTAACTCGTTTTGCTATGCAGGTGTAATACAAGAGTGTGGAGCTTTTTCTGGAGTTTGTAAAGCACAGACCTTACAAGGGCTTGACATATAATTGTCAATTATCTAGGATAGTCCCACAGAGACTTTACATGACGAAAGAGCGGCTCCAATCCTTATCATTTCATTCGCTGAAAGAAATTGCCACCCGTGAAGGTATTAAAGTAACACCCGGCTTAAGTAAAGAAGTCCTGATTGAGTTGATTATTGAAGCGATGGAAGAGGACAAACACGAACGGGAAAGCTCCAATAATCCGGCCATCAGTGTTGAAGAGAAGAAATTTGATATAACTCAGGATGAAGAACTGGAGACATTAGTCGAAGAGAATTATTGCATACCGGAATCCTATAACGAAACGCGGATTGTTTTGCTGGTGCGGGGGCCTTTATGGGCTTACGCCTACTGGGAGCTGAGTGAAAATGATGCAGTACCGTTAAAAGGGAATTCGGGGTATGAGAAGCTTTTTTTAAGGGTTTACGAAACTACCGAAATGGAGAATTCATGTGAGAATATAGTGGATTCTTTCGATATTCCGATAAAAACATCTGACAGAAGCTGGTACATTAATCTGCCCAAACCGGGTGGATGTTATTTTATAAAACTGATCGGTACACTCCATGGCCGGGAAAAAGAAGTCTGCAAATCCAATGTAATAAAAAGTCCCAGGGGTACGATAGCTAATAATGAAGAAAAAGACGTGCTGGTTGACTTTGTCAATGATATGATGCTTCTTTCTGGAATTTATGATTTCGGCGAATCATCCATTGAAGAGAGTATACCTCAAAGAATAATTTCCCTTGTAGATGCTAAGTATTTGAATTAGCCGGTTACTACGAAATAATTAAGGAATTATCAATGTCTAAAGGGTTTTTTCTGTTAGTACTGCATGCACATCTCCCCTTTGTAAGGCACCCGCAGTACGAAAAATTTCTAGAAGAGAACTGGCTTTTTGAAGCAATATCAGAGACATATCTCCCCCTTCTGCGTGTCTTCCATTCATTGGAGCAAGAAAGTATTCCGTTTAACCTTACTTTTTCAATTTCACCGACGCTTTCCGCCATGCTGACCGATGAATTGCTTCAAAACCGGTATATAAAGCATTTGGAAATGCTCATCGAACTTGGTGAAAAAGAGATTCAGCGAACAGCCGGAGATTCTCAATTTCATCCCCTCGCAAAAATGTACAGGGATTTTTATCAAAAAAACCTGTATGATTTTA
>JBFMGN010000173.1:0-6795 GCA_040752435.1 Spirochaetota bacterium | reverse complement strand
GCTACCCTCCTTTATCACCCCAGGTTATTAGCCACGGAATCACACGGAAAGATGCGGAAGGCTGCAACCATTAATACTTTTTCCGTGTTTTTCCGCGGGTTCCGTGGCCGATCAGAAACCGGCTCCTATTGTCGTCCCCGCAGGAGGCTACCCGCCTTTACTGCCCTAAGAAATTTCTCACAGAGTACACAGAGATTAAGGAGCGCAATAAGGGCGCACGCAACATGCAAGGCTGCACCTACCTTGATTATAATACTGAAAGTCCCAATTTCCCCCTCTGTCCTCTCCGTGCCCTCTGTGTTCTCTGTGCGGAATTCTTCTCCTTCTTCTTTTCTCCGTGTTCTCGGTTCGAAACCCCATCTCCCCGCAGGGGATTACCCAATATGCTGGCCCTAACCTCTCGCCCTCGAAGGGGGTTACCCGCCTGCTTTCTTAAAGGCCGGATAATAAAGCCCATTCTTAAAAAAGCGTCTGTGAGATTCTGTTGGCTTCCGCTGCCAGTTTGTCTTCGTCAAAGCCCGTAAGCCTTCCCTCCCTGACCGTGATTCTGCCGTTTACCACGGTATATGAAGTCTGATGGTTGATACCGGCAAAGAGCAGAGCTGCTAATGGGTCGGAAAGGGAGCCCGCATATTCCAGTTTATGCACAT
Organism: Spirochaetota bacterium; assembly: GCA_040752435.1. GTDB lineage: Bacteria > Spirochaetota > Spirochaetia > SPDA01 > JBFMGN01 > JBFMGN01. The sequence goes on along the minus strand of JBFMGN010000173.1, from coordinate 6,145 downwards.
TGAATATCGCCAGATCCGCTGCCCAGCCTTCTTTGATCTTACCGATCCGGGGGAAATTCAACAGCCTGGCGCCGTTTTCCGCAGCCATGGTGAATACCTTAGCGGCGGTTAAGGCGTCTGCTCCAGAGCGAACCCGCTGCAGCAGCAGGGCGTTTCTCATCTCCCCCAGGAAATCACCGGAATCGTTTGATGCCGATCCGTCTACAGCCAAACCAACGTTTATTCCCAGTTCCAGCATCTCTTTTACCCGGGCGATTCCCGAACCGAGCCTCATGTTGGAGCTCGGACAATGGGCGATTGAGGTTTTGGTTCGGGCCAGAGTCTGCAACTCTGCATCATTGAAAAAAATTCCATGGGCATAAGAAACGTCTTCACCGATAAACTCACACTCCTCCATCAGCGCCAGGGGCCTTTTCCCGTGAGTTTTAAGGCAATACTCATTCTCATCCTCGGTTTCCGCCAGATGGGTATGAAGCCTCACCCCCATAGCCCGGGCCAGCCCGGCTGATTCTACCAAAAGGTCGCGGGTTACGGAGAAAGGACTGCAAGGGGCAAGCATTATTTTTTTCATGGAGAAGGCATCTGGATCATGATACTGTTCTATGACCCTCCGGCTGTCTTTCAGAATCTCCTCTTCGGTCTGCACTACAGCATCAGGCGGTAATCCGCCGTCCTTTTTGCTCCAGGACATCGACCCTCTGCACGGAGAGAAGCGGATGCCGAGGGTCGCCGCGGCTTCGAACTGCAGGCCCATTAAATCACCCTGGAAACCTTTCGGATACAGGTAGTGATGGTCCGTGGTACAGGTGCAGCCTGTTTTCAGAAGCTCACCTATGGCCACCAGGGAGGAGTACAAAACCGCTTGCGCGTCGATGTTTTTCCATATTTCATAAAGATACGTAAGCCAATCAAAAAGTTTTGAATTCTGAACAGCCGGGAGATTTCGGGTTAATGTCTGGTAAAAGTGATGGTGAGTATTGACAAATCCCGGTACTACAACATGTTTGGAGCAGTCAATAATGTCCGTACTTTCGGCCTGATAGCCTGGCTTTCTGAGAGTACTTTTTTCGATTTTTTCTATCCTGTTACCCTTGATCAATATGTTAAAGTCACTTAAACGTTTGTTGTCGTCCAGAGTGGCGATGTGAAAGCAATTTTTTAACAGAATCATAATCCTTCTCCCAAAGATAACCCTGACCGGATGCGCTCATTTTTCCTCACGCATATAGGGCTCGCACAAAGCGGCGGGAGCGCCGATGCGTTTGCTTAAGTTTTCCCACCAGGTAATGACCACAAGCACTACCACCGTGGCCAGATAGGGCAGCATATTAAGGAATGCAGCCGGGATCGTAGTCCCTGCCGCCTGGAGGCGGAACTGCACCGCATTAATTCCTCCGAACAGCACGGCTCCCAGCCCGGCGCGGGCAGGATTCCACATGGCAAAGATCACTAAGGCGATGACGATCCAGCCGCGGCCGCCGGTGATGTTCTCGGACCATCCCGGCGTATAAGCCAGTGACAGGTGCGCCCCGCCCAGGCCTACCAACCCACCGCCCAGTATGGTATAAATATAACGCACCGTAAAGACATCAATACCCATAGCATCGGCTGTATGAGGATTTTCCCCCACCGCCCTTAGATACAAACCGTTCCTGGTCCTATAGAGATAATAACAGGCAATGGGTACCAGCAGGTAGATTATATACGTGAGGATATCCTGCTGGAACAGTGCGCCTAAAAGCGGCAGATTGCTCAATCCGGGGATAGGGAGGGGGCGGAACCTGGCTCCGGTGAGCCCAACCAGGTAGTAGTTGTTTGATTCCGGCCCCAGGCGCTGGCCCAGAAAACTGGCCAGACCGGTTCCAAAAAGGGTTATGCTTAGACCACTTACCACCTGGTTGGCGCGCATGGTGATGGAGAGGAAGGCATGTATCAGAGCCATAACCGCTCCGGTCAGCATGGCGGTCAAAAGCGCCAGCACAAGGCTGCCGGTGTAAAAGTTGACGGCGAAGGAGGTAACCGCTCCCATCAACAGCATGCCCTCAAGACCCAGATTGAGAATACCGGTGCGTTCGGTGTAAATCTCACCTACGGTGGCATATACCAGCGAAGTCCCGGCCCTAAGGGTGATAGTTAAAATAGATGTGAGTAAGACGAGCATATTTACACTTCCTCTGCCGCGGCCGCCGATTTTTTATCTGAGTGGATAAGGCGCAGCCGGTACTCGGAGAACAGAGCGCCGCCCAACATGGAAAGGAGGATCAATCCCTGGATCACCGGGCCCATGGCTGCGGGCAGGCCCATGCTCATTTGAACCTGATCACCGCCTACCAGCAGTGCTGCCATAAGCAAGGCGACCGGGACTATAGCCAGCGGATTGAGTTGGGCCATCCAGGCCACGATGATCGCCGTATAGCCATACCCTATTGATAGACCCTGCTGCAACCGGCGGGCGATACCGGTTACTTCACAAGCTCCAGCCAAACCGCTTAAGGCGCCGGAGAGCAGTAAAGCCAGCACGATTGTGCGGGCTATATTTATCCCCAGGTAACGCGCTGCCACTCGATTCTTGCCGATGATCCTGATTTCAAAACCCCAGCGAGTGTAGTTAATAATAAACAGCAGCAGAAAGGCAAGGATCACGGCGAAAACCAGACCCAGGTGGGCTCTTCCGGTTAAACGGGGCAGCCAGGCTGCCTCAGGGAAAATGGCGGTGCCTGGAAAACCATAACCCTTAGGGTCGCGCCACGGTCCATAGTAGAGGTGTTCCGAGAAAAGAATGGCCACATAGTTGAGCATCAGCGTAACCAGCGTTTCATTGACTTTCAGGCAGGCATTGAGCACAGCCGGAATCCCGGCCCACAGAGCGCCTGCCAGCATTCCTGCGGCGATAGCCGCCGGCAGCACCAGCCATGGGGGCATGCTCTGGCCGCGGAACAGGATAATCCAGGTCGTCGCTACACCGGCCAGGGTTAACTGGCCTTCGGCGCCTATGTTCCAGAACTGCATGCGGAAAGCGATGGATACGCCCAGCCCGGTAAGCATCAAGGGGATAGCTTTGACCAGGGTCTCTGTAAAGTCCGGCCAGGTACCCAACCCGCCCTTGATCATGGCAAGGTACGCTATAAAAGGATTAACTTTGGAAACCGTCAGCAGGATGGCAGCCAGAACCAGGGCGGCTAAAAAGGATAAACATGGCACCAGTACAAGCATCTTATGAGACAGGGATTCTCGTTTTTCAAAGACGAAACGCATTTGAAACTCCCCCCGGATTAACAATAACAAAAGCCAGCTTGTTAGAGACGGTCGGATTGCAATTCAGCCCCGGTCATCAGCAAGCCTAAAGACTCCATCTCAGCCTGGCCGGAACTTACAATTCCCATAACCCTGCCTTCAAACAGTACGGCGATTTTATCAGACATGGAAAGCAGTTCCTCCAAATCCTCGGATATAAGCAAGACCGCAACGCCGAACTCCCTCTGTTCCAGCACTCGCTGGCGCACCGCCTCTGTGGCGCCCACATCCAGACCCCGGGTGGGATACATCGCCAGCAGTACTCCCCGGCAGGCATCGATCTCGCGGGCCAGAATTGTCTTCTGGATGTTGCCGCCGGAGAGGAATTTCACCATAGTATGCGGTGTGGGGGTGGCGATACGAAAAGCCTCAATAAGCTGCCGGGCGAACTTGAGGATGCGTTTTGGGCGAAGCACACCACCCCGGGCGAGAAGATTTCCCCGGTAGCCTTTCATAGATAAATTACTGGCCACGCTCATGGTACCCACGACCCCCATACCCATCCGATCCGCCGGGATATGGCTGATTCCGGCCTTGATCATGGCCAGCGGACTTTTCTGAGTTCTATCCTTGCCGTTTATGAGAATATTCCCGTGTGTGACCCGGCGCAGACCGGTAACCACCTCGGCTAATTCCTGCTGGCCGTTGCCTGCCACGCCGGCAATACCCAGAATTTCACCGGCGCAGATTCGAAGTGACACGCCCTTAAGGGCAGGCAGACCCTTATCGTCCAATGCGTGAACATCCCGCAGCTCCAGCGCAACTTCTCCCGGACGGCAGGGTTTCTTTTCCAGCCGGAAAAGGACTTCGCGCCCCACCATAAGACGTGCCAGCTCTTGCGGGTAGGTCTCGGAGGTTTTCTTTACCGCCTTAAGCTTTCCGTTCCGCAATACCCGCACCCAATCGGAGAAGGTCATAACCTCTTCCATCTTGTGAGTAATGAAAACGGCCGACTTGCCCTCGGCCGCCATCCGGCGAATAATCTTGTTAAGCTCTTGAGACTCCTGAGGCGTCAGCACGGCGGTGGGCTCGTCAAGAATGAGAATTTCAGCCCCCCGGTAGAGCAGTTTAAGAATTTCCACCCTTTGCTGTTCTCCAACGCTCAACTGCCAAATGGAAGCACCGGGGTCTACCTTAAGGTTGTACCGCCCGGCGAGCTCAAAGATGCGCCCCTTCACTTTGTCTATATCCGGTATTAAGGGTAGATCACTTAAGCCTAAGATCACATTTTCGGCGACTGTCATGGTGCCTACCAGCATGAAGTTCTGATGCACCATGCCGATACCCAAAGCCGCGGCATCCCGCGGCGAGTGTATTTCAACTTTCTGGCCCCGGACAAAAATTTCCCCTGCATCCGGGCGGTACAACCCCACCAGGATGTTCATCAGAGTGCTTTTGCCGGCCCCGTTTTCACCCAACAGGGCCAGGACTTCTCCGGAATAGAGGGCCAGATCTACATGATCGTTGGCCAGTACCCCGGGAAAGCGCTTGCAAATACCCCGCATTTCCAGGAATGGTGTTTTGGAAGTCGCCTTAATGATTGCCATACAGCCTTAAGTTTAACCAATAATAATACAGAAAAAGAGAAGGGATGGAAATCGTCTCCATCCCTTCTTAACAGTTCTCTACTTTCCCGGTATGGTACCTACCACCCCTTCAACGAACCAATTAAAATTGAGCATCTCCTCATCGGTCATGCGTTTACCGGAGGGCACAACCGTGTTTCCTTTTTGATCCTGGATCGGTCCCCAAAAGACATCCCAACTGCCGTCTATGATCTTTTTCCTGGCCTCTTCTACCAGTTGGCGAACAGCCTGCGGCACCCTGGGGCTGAACCTGGAAAGGGCTACTACATCGTCTTTCAGGCCCTCCCAGTATTGGTGACTTTTCCAGGTACCGTCCAGCACTGCCTGGATGGTAGCAACATAATAGACGCCCCAGTTCCACACCGGGCTGACCAGGACAGTATCCCCTACAAAGGCGGCCATGTCGGAGTCATAGCCGATGCTCAATGCCCCGCGCTCTTGGGCGGCTTTCTGCGGCTCGGTTGTATCCTGATGCTGGGCGATTATATCCGCACCCGCATCCAATAGAGCCACCGCGGCCTCGCGCTCTTTGACGGGGTCGTACCAGGTATTGGTCCAGACGACCCTTACCGTGGCAGCCGGGTTCACCGAACGAACACCACGGGTGAAGGCATTGATACCGCGGACAACTTCGGGAATGGGAAAAGCAGCCACGTAGCCAATAATATTTTTCTGAGTCATTTTACCCGCCACAATACCGGAGAGGTAACGCGGCTGATACATTCTGCCAAAGTAGGTGGATAAGTTCTTCGCCGTCTTGTAGCCTGAGCAGTGTTCAAAGTACACTTGTGGGAACTCGCCGGCTACTTCGACCATGGGGTCCATGTAACCAAAGGAAGTGGCGAAGATCACCTTGCTGCCCCGCTGGGCATATTGGCGGATAATGCGGGCGGCATCGGGGCCTTCCGGCACATTCTCGCTGTAGACGGTTTCAACCCTATCTCCCAATTTCTCCTGCAGTATCTTACGGCCTCGGTCGTGCTCATAGGTCCATCCCAAATCACCCGGAGGGCCGATGTACACAAAGGCAACCTGAATTTTTTTTGCTTCCTCCGGCGCTTTCGCTTCTTTTTCCCCCCCGGCAAACAAGAACGAAGGCACGAGTAACAGTGCCAATAGCACCCACAATCTTAATTTTTTGACCATAAATAAACCTCCTTAAATAACGGTTATGTTCATAAACCATTTTTAATTTTAATGCAAATAATCAATGTGTCAAGGAAGAATTGGTCAAATGCTAAATTATTTGTGAATAAATGAAGCAA
>JBFMGN010000172.1:0-6802 GCA_040752435.1 Spirochaetota bacterium | reverse complement strand
AAAGAAAAAATGGATGTGATGGAACAAAAACCGCTAAAGGAGTTTGGAATGAAACGAAAAGTGTTCTCGGGTGCGGTATTATCAATTGGGCTTTTAGCCGTATGTATTTTTTTTGCCGCCTGTAAATCGCAAGCTGGACAGCGCAAGGCGGATCTGTATGCGGATCCGGATAAACTGGCGGAATTGATAAAGTCGGGGTCAAAGGACTATTACCTTATAGATGTAAGGACCCCGGAGGAATACAAAACCGGATATATACCGACTGCGATAAATATTCCCGTGAATGTTATCCAGGATAAGCTTTCCACTCAGGACAGGCAAGCTCTTATTATCCTGTATTGCAGGAGCGGAGCCCGCTCCGGCAGAGCGCTGAACACATTAAAAGATTTGGGGTTTATAAATCTTGTCAATTTCGGCGGCATCACCAAGTGGAAAGGCAGCCTGGTAACACCCGAATAGGATAGTACTGATGCCGGACTTGGTGGCAGGCAGGAAATTACACGGATTTTCGATAGTATCGGTTAATGAAATTCCCGAATACCGCTCAAAGGGAATTCTATTACACCACCTTTCCACCGGATGCAGGGTATATCACCTTGTAAATGATGACCCTGAAAATGTCTTTGCCTTTGTTTTCAAGACCCTGCCCCATGATAATACCGGCTCTGCCCATATCGTGGAACATGCCGTGCTCTCCGGCTCTAAACGGTTTCCCGTAAAGGATCCTTTTGTATCTCTATTAAAAGGGAGCATGCACACATATCTTAATGCCCTGACATATCCGGATAAAACCGCTTTCCCTGCCGGAAGCACGGTAGAGAAAGATCTGTTCAACCTGCTGTATGTATACGGGGATGCCGTATTTTTTCCCCTCCTGAAAAAGGAGGTTTTCCACCAGGAAGGGCGCAGATTTGAAATCCGGGAGGACGGCAGTCTTAAGGTAACCGGGGTGGTGTTTAACGAGATGTCAGGCAATTACTCCAATCACGAATCCATCCTGGGTGAGTGGGCCTTAAGATCCCTGTTTCCCGATACGGCCTATCGTTTTGATTCCGGCGGTGAGCCTTTTACAATCCTGGATTTAAAATACGAAGATTTTATCGGTTTTCACGGCACCTACTACCACCCTTCAAATTGTTATATCTACCTGTATGGAAATATACCCACGGAAAAATACCTCCATTTTCTGGAAAGCAACTTTCTCTCTTCTTTCTCGAAGATTGAAATTGATGCTTCAATACCCCTTCAGAAGAGATGGAAAGAACCTCGCCGCTTTGAGGTAACAAGTCCACTCGGCGACGGGGAGGTCCCGTCCGGGAAAACTTCCATCGCCGTCAGTTGGCTGCTGCCTGAGGTAACCGATCCTTTCAAAGTTTTATGCATGGAAATACTTGATCAAATCTTGATTGGGAATGCCGGCTCACCTTTAAGGAAAGCCATTGTAGATTCCGGCCTTGGCGAGGATCTCAGTCCGCTAAGCGGGCTGGATAAAGACATTCTAGAAATGGTTTATATAGTGGGTTTACGGGGAACGGATCCCCAAAAGCAAGACGATTTTGAAGCCCTGGTACAGAGAGTTTTGTATGACATTAGCGAAAAAGGTATTCAAGAAAGTGTTATCCGGGGCGCAGTCAAACGGGTTGAGTTCGAAAACCGCGAAATTAAGGGTGGAATCCCTTTCGGACTCAGGCTTATGGCAAAGGTATTACGGGGATGGATACATGGAGAGACGCCGGAAAGGAGTCTTGAATTTGAGCGGTGGATCCGGAAAGTACAGCAGGCGATCCAGGAAGACAAAGCTTTTTTTGAAGGTCTTATCCGTGAGACACTGCTTACAAATGTCCATAGAGCCATCGTTGTTGTCCGTCCCGACCCCAGGCATGAAGAGCTTGAGAAAACGAGAATAAAAGAAAAATTAAATTGTATCCGGCAGGGTTTGCAGGCAAAGGCTCTGCGGCGTATAAAGCATGATCTTAAACTATTAAAGCGGTTCCAGGAGCGTAAGGATTCTCCGGCCGATATCAGGATACCCTTTCTCCACCTGGAGGATGTCCCGAAAGAGGTGGAAAAAATACCTTTCGAAAAGCACTATCTCGATGGTGTGCCCATATTCTGCCACGATGTGTTTACAAACGGAGTTGTCTATCTGGATTTCGCCTTGGATTGCAGTGGTCTGGAGGAGAAGGCGGCAGTTTTTCTGCCTTTGTACGCCAAAGCCGTCTGCAAAGGCGGACTGCCTGGAATCCCCTATGATGAAGTTGCACAGCAGCTTGCCTTAAAAACCGGTGGGTTTACTTCTTTTCCAGAGGCAGGCGCCCTGCCGACCGACCCTCCCCGTTTCAAAGAGTTTCTCTTTTTCAGGTTGAAAGTCCTTGAGAATGATGTGCCTGAGGCAATTGAGCTTGCGGTAAACCTTATGCTTTCCTCAGATTTTACAGATATTAAGCGGCTTCAGGATTTGATTTTTGAATTACGTAACGATTTCAAGGCCGCTATCATTCCAGGCGGCAATTCCTTTGTCTCCCTAAGGGCGTCCGGCCGGCTGGCAAAACCTATCGCCAGGGAAGAAATATGGCGGGGGATAGCTCAATTCCTTTTTCTTGAATCACTGGCTCGTTTTATACCGGAAGGACTTAAGGACATTGGTAATATACTAAACAGTATACGCAGTATGATTTTTCGTAAGGCGGCATTATGCGTGAATATGACCTCCGGGAAGGCGGTTGTACCGAAAATAATTAATGCGCTTTCTAAAGAGATTCCACGATTCCCCGAAAAGGCAGACCCGGTTGATACGAGCGGCATACAGAGGCTGCCGGACAGCCTCTGGGTGATGACAGACAAAACGGAAGTAAAGAAAGAATCGATTACGGTACCCTCGGCCGTCGGTTTCGTCGGCCTGGCTCTTCCCGCCTCCATCCTGGGAACAGCCTGCCATTCCCGGGAAGTGATCCTGGCCCATCTTCTTTCTACCGGCTACCTGTGGGAGCACATACGGATGAAAGGCGGCGCCTACGGGGTGTCGGCCGTACCCAACGGAAATGAAGGTGTTTTTGTTTTCAGCTCTTACAGGGATCCCGATATCGCCCGTACCGTAGAAACCTTCCGGGCAGCGTTAAGGTATTTTGCGGATAACCAGGCGGAGGCAGAATCCATTGAAAAGGCGATAATCGGGAGTGTCGGCAAGGAGATCCGCCCGATGGCTCCCGGTACCAGAGGATTTGTCGGATTCAGGAGAAATTTATGTGGCATTACCGATGATATCCGCCAGCGAAAAAGGGATACAATGCTGAAGGTGGACCGTCTTGATATCTCCGGGGCAGCGGAAGCTCTGTGTAATTCAAGTGAAAAGGCAGCCACGGTAGTGATGGGAGGGAGCGACGCCCTTCGGCCGGCTTCCCAAAGTATGCAGGGATTTGACAGCAGCCTCTCACTCCCCCTTTAGCAGTGCAGAGCCTTGTGCCCTGGAGTTTTGTAGGGGTAAAGGTTAACCTTAAATTGATTTACCAGCAGGACAAGGCCGCGATCAGGCTGATTCTTTTTTCTGGCCGATTCCTCTTTCAATGACTCCTACAACAAAGCAGAAGGCGGCAAGGACAATGAAGAAAACCGCCGTTCCAATAAAACTGCCGATGTTTGTACCCCAGGATTCGACCGTGTTTGAACCGGCTGCCGCCGGTATGATGAAGAGAACAATGCCCACTGCTGCCATGATAATCGCAATAATCATCATAATAATTCCCGTTAATTTGCTTTTATAAGCGTCTGACATATAGTCCTCCTGTATAGTGAAGAGTAGTATATGACCCCTTATTGCCGGAGTGTCAAGATGTGGAAAAAAAATTTTGGAATGAAGAACTACGGGGGCGAGACCCCCTTCGAGGGCTGGGAGCCAGGGCGATAAAGGTGGGTAGCCCCCTACGGGGACGAGAGGTTAGGGTCAGCATATTGGGTAGCCCGTGGCTTTCTGGTGCGTGGATTAATCTGCTATTTACCCTGGAGGTGAAGATTGCCGAACTGAACTATCTTGAATATGTCCGCTGCCACAAGAAAGGCGATGGGTATTACTACCAGTACGAGAAGTTGAAGCAGAAGCGGGAATTTCTTCAGAGAACTGAAAAGAATCCCAGCCAGAATTACTATAACGGCGACAAGTACAGTCAGCGGTTTGTTGGAAAGAAAAGCAATTTTTCCCGTAAGTTCCCAGTACCACTGGAGAAAATTAATTTTAACCACGGTTGCCAGCAGCAGGAAACTGAAAACCCAGCTTATCAGGAGGGGGCTTATGATCTTATCGCTTCCGAAGAAAATTCGTAAAACCATCAATGCATAAAAGTAAACAAGTAAAAACGGCGGCTCTGCATATTTCCCCAGGTTTGTCTGCATAAATTTTTCGGGGCCGGTTATCCCGATTGTGCTTAAGAAAATGGGGACCAGAAGCAGGAAACTTACCCAGCCTATGATGTTGAATATCTTTTGAATTAAGTTCATAAGGTTTCTCCCCTGTCTTTAAAGGACTATATTCATCTGACCCGAATACTCCATCCGGGATCTTTTTGGAAGCGACACAATAACATGAGTCCCCCCGGCATCCGAGGTCGTGAAACGAATATCCCCGCCGTGGACTTTTGCTATTAGCAGCGCGCTGTAGTTTCCCAGTCCGGTACCATCTTTTTTCCCGCTCGTTGTGTATTTTTCGAAAAAGATATTCAGCATTGATTCGGGGATAACTCCCTGATTGTGGATATCTATTTCATAGGCAATATCATTATCAGTAACGTTGACAGTGATCGAACATTTTTCTGGAGAAGCCTCAATTGCATTTTTTATAAGATTACCGAAAAGGGTATTCAAGTATTTTTTTTCTCCGAAGATCGGCAGATTTATCTCTTCCGTAACCGGCCGGCCGTTGTATAAATAGATGAGGGCGTTCTGTTTCTGGCTCAGCATCGTGTAGAACTTCTTCTCCTGCACCGAGATGAATTCAGAGAGATTTAACGGCTTAAGGTTTACCTTGTAGCTGCCGTCTTCCATCTTGTAAAAATCCAGGGATTCATCGATCATGTTGAGCATCTGTTCCCCCGATTCACGGATAAGACGAACATGCTCTTCTTCTTCGCCAGACAGGGAGTTGCTCAAAAGCATTTCCGCCAGGCCGATTATTCCAACCACGGGGGTTTTGAGATCGTGCCGCATAATACGCTCCACATCTTCTTTCAGCTTTGCAAGCCGCTTTTTTTCAGAAATATCGTGGATTATGCAGGTAAAAGAGATTTCCCCGTGGGATTCCCATGAGGAGAGGGATAGTTCAACCGGAAACTCTCTGCCACCCTTATTCTTTCCGCGCATTTCGACAACATTATCCAGGAGTTTATATTCACCGGTCACCGTGGCTTTTTCCAGCGCTTGTTCGTATCTAGCCTTATATCTATCCGGCATTAAAATGGTTACAGGCTTGCCTAAAACCTGTTCCTCGGGATAACCGAAAATCTGCTCTGCCATTTTATTCCACGAAGTGATAAAGCCGCGGGCATCGGAGGAGACAATAGCCACGCTTGCCGACCGGGTAACGGAACGAAACTTGGTCTCGGATTCTTTCAGATCTTTCAAGGTTTTATTGACTTCTTTTTGTTTTTCCTCGAGTCTGGCCGCCATTTCATCAAAAATGGAGGAAAGATATCCCAATTCGTCTTTCCTGGTTGATAAACCTGTTCGTGCACCTAAATCTCCTTCTGCAATTCTCTTGCTGGCGAAAACTAAACGTTGTACCGGCCGGGTGATGAAAATTGTGCTGTAAACAAAGGCCGTGATGGCAGCCAGAATGGCGACGATTCCCATTCCGAAGATGTTACGCGCCAGGTTTTCATATGCTTCCTTGAAAACCACTCTTTCGGGAATATCAACCATCACCTTCAAACTTTTTAGTGATGCGTTTAAAGGTTTAAACACGCAAAGGCTTCGCCTGCCTTTTTCTGTAACTGTTAAGCTCCCCTCATCTTGGGACAGGATCATCTTTTTTAAATGTGGTTCCTCCAAGGGTTTCCCAACCCAGAGTTCAGGATTGGGATAGCGGGCGATAATCGTTCCTGAACTGTCTAGAATTGTAAAAGTCGCATTAAACAAACTTTGCGGAGTCAGCTTTGTAATAAGATCGTTAAACCAGGCAAGGCTAAGGCCGATGGCTATGACACTCTGTACCCTGCCCGTAGTTGCAAGAACCGGATATGCTAAAACAATAACTGCCTGCCCGGAGATTCTCCCGATTTGATAATCTCCGGCGACGAAATCTTTCGTCTTCATGACCTGCTGAAACCAGGCATTACGGGCGCTATCAATCGGTTCCTTTAAAGGAATGACGCTATAGACGACATTACCCGTTGCATCCGAAATAGTGATGTTCTTGTAATAAGCGTGCTGTTTAAGCAGTAGAGGAAGAATAACGTCAAGTTCTTCTTTCTTAAACCCGGTAACCGCCGGAAAGTGGGCCAGGATCTTCAGATGATCCCGGGCCGTCGTAATTAAATTACCCTGTTCCGTGCTTATATGATGCAACAGAAATTTTGATCTTTCGTGTGCTTCGTTAATTTCGTGTTGGCGCTGTTGTACGACTGAATAGAGTATCAGGCTTAAGATGGGGAGTATGGTTATAAGAATAAGGATGAATACGCGTATTCTGGTATCGTTTAGTCCCCTTCGAGGACGAGAACCTTGGGCAAAAATATCGGGGAGTAAGGTAACTTTCATACTTTCATATAAATTATAAAACTAATATACCGTATTTCAGACTTATTTGCAAATTTTA
>JBFMGN010000171.1:0-6806 GCA_040752435.1 Spirochaetota bacterium | reverse complement strand
AATTCCGCCACATCGGAATGTAATCGAACCGCAACCCCGTGGGCCTGAAAAGCTCTTTGTATGATTTCTGAAACAAACCCATCTGCCGCCCTAGACAGGAGTTGGGCGGAACTGACCAGCAGGGTAACATCCCTCCCCAGCTTCTTTAAAGCCCAGGCTGTTTTCAGGCTGATAAGTCCCCCACCCACGACCGTACAGTGGCCGGCTTCCCTGGCATGTTCGCGTATGGCCTCTGCGTCTTCAAAATCCCGCAGATAATATATACCACCTGAATCTGAATTCCGGACTTTCATTCTGGTCGGGGATGCGCCGCTGGCTAAAATAAGTTTATCATAAAATACAGGGTCACTCTTCTTTAAGTAGATCGATTTATTTTCTGTATCTATGTTTAAAACCGTATCGCTTATGAGGGTAACTCTTTCATGGTTGATTATCTCTGATTGTGCAAAAATAAGCTCCTCTCGTTTCAATTCGCCGGCCATGTAAAGCGGGAGAAGAACACGCGAATAAAAAAAATTTTGATCTTTACTGATTATTATTATTTGATCTTGATTTTCTAAGTCTTTAAGCAACACCTCCAGCGCACTTTTAGAAGCTATGCCGCTTCCTACTATCACCACTACCATTTTGCGTGCTTCCCTGCTAGTCCAGTAAGGCGGTCGGCTGTTCTTCGTCTTTTCTGAATCAATGCTTTGTCAAGGGTGATAAATTCAATAGCTCCAAATGGACATATTTGTGCGCAGTTTTCCAGGTGATCGCAGGTATCACATTTATAGTTGAAACCATCACCCTGGCCTATGGCGTTAAATGGGCACACCATTACACACATGTTGCAGCCCACACATTTATTTTCCAACAGCATCACATAATCGTCTTCCTTTCTCCTGACTATCGCGCCGGCCGGGCAGGCATCAAGGCAGGGTGGTTCCTGGCAATTACGGCAGATTTGCGGGAAAAATCCTTCCTTTTCATTTTCATGGATTCTTATTCTAGATTCCTGAAGGTTGAAATTCCGTGCTTTGGTGAAGGAACATACCAACTGGCAAAGATTGCAGCCGGTACATCTGTCATGTCGTATGGCGACTATTTTTATTTTTCCCAATTAGCTAACCACCGCCAAAGAAAGGGAGAAGCAACACTTCTGTATCCTCTTTTAAAATAGTGTCAGCCCCTGAAAGCGTCTGAGCATTACGCCTGTCTACCAGTATTATAATTCTCCGGGATATATTTCCACTCTCATCCAAAAGAATTTCCATCTTCGGGCCGTACATATGAACCAGCTCCCGGCATAACCGACCTAGCGTTTCAGCCTTAAGGTTTATTGACTCCTGCCCGGTTATTTTCTCAAAGGATGAGGTAAAACGGACAATGGCCATTATTTACTCCCCCGATTTCAGGTGTAAAACTTTGTAAAAAGTGCTCTCCCTTTTGCTCCTGTTGATTTTTCTCTCATCAATATAATAAATGGCCTTATCCCGGCACACCTTAATGCATTCAGGCTCCCCGGAACAGAGATCACACAAACTTATCTTAAAAATTTTTGCTTTTGTTATGAGAGAGATACATCCAAAGGGACAGGCGATAATACAGGCTTTGCAGAGTATGCATCGGTTGTCATCCAGAAGTACGGCCCCTGTATTTTCATCTTTATATAAAGCACCCGCGACACAAGCATTGATACACGGTGAATCATCACACTGCATACATTTAACCGGAACATTCAGAGCCAGAGCTTCATTTCGCTCTATTCTGATGTTGGAAAAGTTACGGTTAAAGATCTTATGTTTGTTGAAGGAACACGTTAGTTCACATAAATTGCACCCTGTGCACTTTGCGGGATCAAGCATAAAGACTTTCATACATGTTCCTCCGCCTTATTTTTAAGATAGGATTCTTCAATCTTTGCTTTAAATTCCTCAAGCTCTAAAGCTGTCAACACCTCTTTAGTCGGCAACCCGGTTTTCAGGTCCCACTGATGCAACCTGTAATATCCATCCTTCATCCGATCCAATAATTCGGCTGAATTAATGGCATTTTCATGCATCGCATCGCCTTGATATTCCGTCATTAACCGGTAGGGCAGAACATCATCTTTTCTTGTGTAACCGAGCTGTCCATTGAAGATTCTTTCCATGGTGATTATCCGGCGGCCGGCTTTCATTACTTCTTCCGCATTAATCTCTATACCGGCGGCTGAACGATACAGATCCGCCAAATCCGTTTCATCAATCCAGTACTGAGCTGTGGTCGTAAAGACGCAAAGGCCGAGGCAATCACTGGCTGCATAAATGTCTTCATGCCATCTTACAATCTCAGCCCGTTTATCCGTAGTATGCGGAGTAGCGTACTTTTCACTGCCTGTAATCTTTTTTATCACGGCCCGTGCTTCTTCACTGCCGCCGAACTCGGCCAGACATTCGGTATTCAAATGGTCAGGACCCCGGGAGTTTACCGCAAAGGCCAGGGCATATCCGAAAGCGGATCTGGTTTCCACCCTGGACTGTTCCAAACCATTCGCCTGGATCGCCCATTTGTATGAATCTTTACCCATTTCTTCCGAAGCCTTTTTCAAACCTTTAGCCAGAAGATCGCCCAGACCTTCTCTAGCGGCAATCATTCTCACCAGTTGTATGACCGTCTCGGAGATTCCCCAACCGAGTTTAAGCCCTCCGGCATCACTCTCGGAGAGTATGCCCCTCTGTTTGCATTCAAGCAGCCATTGAATGCAGTTGCCGGTTGAAATGGTATCAAGCCCGAGAAGGTTGCATAACTCATTCGCCTTTATTACTCCCGCGGTATCGGTCGAACCGCAACCGCCCCCTAAAGCGGAGAGCGTTTCGTATTCAGGCCCGCCTGTATACAAACCGCGATATTTCCCCTGATCAATAGTGACAAATCTGTGGCATGCCACCGGGCATGAAAAACAAGAGACTTTCCTTTTCAAATACCCGCCTTCTACCAGGTAATTGCCTGTCAGATATTTTACATCTTCCAGGCTGCTCTCCTGGAAGTTTCTTACAGGAAAAGCTCCGATTGCATTTGTATATTCAATGCCTATACTGGTTCCATAATCTGAGAGGGGCCCTACGCCTGAAACCTGATTCATTTTCTTCCAGAGCCTGTCAACCACTTCTTTAAATTGTTCCGGAAAGGCTGCCTGCATAGATTGGGTGCCCGCAGCCGCTATTGCCTTTAGATTTTTATTCCCCATCAAAGCTCCGCCGCCGCCCCGGCCGGCGGCATTATAAATAGAAACCTGTATAGATGCATAAACTACCCTGTTTTCCCCGGCCGGGCCGATACAGGCAATCTGAATTTCCGGATTGTCCCGCTCTTCCCGGATTAGTCTGTTGGTTTCCCGTACATCTTTGCCCCACAGATGTCGGGCATCGACAATTTCAACCTGATCATCTTCTATATATATGTAAACAGGCTGGGGCGCTTTCCCGTTTACTATCAGAATATCAATACCGGCGAATTTCAACTGAGCGCCGAAATGGCCGCCCACATTTGTTTTGAAAAACCTGCCGGTAGCGGGACTCTTAAAAAGAACGGACATTCTGCCGGAAGATGGCACAAAAGTACCTGTAAGGACACCGGGTGCAAAAACAATAGGACTTTCAGGATCATAAGGGTCAATATGAGGATCAAGGGTTTTCAATAAAAAATGTGTTGCTATACCCCTTCCTCCAAGGAACTTTTTCAATAGACTTTTGTCTTCAATTTTGCTATGCGCAACAGTGCTGCTGGTTAAATCCACCGTCAAAATGTTTATTATTTTATATTCGAACACGGCTTTTTCTCCCGACCCCGGCTTGGACTTGGCTAAGCACATCCTGGTCATAAAAAAATCTGTTTTCTATTTTTTTATAATAATGATGTAGATACGGTATTTGTCAAGATTGGCGGAAAAAGAATTGACAAGTGCCGATAGTAATTTTATAATAATTTAGAACTAGGTTCTAAATTATGGAATTATAAGGACAACCGCATGAAATCGTTGGAAAAAACTTTTGCAATAATTGAATTGTTGAAACGGGAAAGGGCGCTGAGACTCCAGGAAATTGCCGATGAATTAGAGCTGTACAAGAGTACAGCTCATAGGATAGTGACCGAGTTGTGTTCGTATAATTATCTAGAAAGAGACGATGAGACGAAAAAATATCGCTTGGGACTTAAGTTCGTCGACATTTCCAGCCACATAATTGAACATTTGGATATCCGCCAGGCTGCAAGTAAGAGTATTGAAGAGCTTAATAAAATTACAAAAGAGACCGTGCATCTCGCTATGCTTTTTGACAATCAGGCCATATATGTTGATAAACAGGAAAGCCCTCACACAATTCGCATGTATTCCCAGATTGGAAAAATCGCCCCATTGTACTGCACAGGGGTCGGGAAGGCTATCCTGGCATTTCAACCCGAAGAGACGCTTAACAGATTGCTTAATTCCATCGTTTTTCATAAATACACTGAAAACACTATTCTCAGCAAAGAACGTCTTAAAGCAGAAATAGAGGAGATCAGGAAAAAGGGATATGCGCTGGATATGGAAGAGCATGAAAAGAGTATAATCTGCCTGGCAGCTCCTATTCGCAACCATACAAAAAAAGTCGTCGCCTCAATCAGTGTAACGGCCATCCTGCCACGTATGAAAATGAAAGACCTCCTCACATATAAAAATACCATATTAGAGAAGAGTTATGAAATTTCCAGCAAGTTAGGATATAAGGAAAAGAAATATGCCTGAGTTGGTAACGGAAACCGGAACAATAATCGATTCGGGATGAAACAGTTGATAGGAGCGGTTAATCGGGGAATCCAGACCGTATCCGACTGATCGGATACGGCTGACTTCCTTGAAAGAAAAAAATAATTTTTGGCGTAAGGAGGAAGAACATGAATACAAAGATGTTCAGGTTAGTTTTAATTTTCCTGCTGTTGATTCTGTCGGGCTGGCTGGCTTTCGCAGGTGGAAAGAAAGAGGCACCGGCAGTGGCAAAGGCAGAGGAAAAGCCGGTTATCATCATGGCTCTGGATAGCGACCTTGACAACCTGGAGCCGACCTTCTTCAAGACGGACTCCGCTTACTATCTGGTAAGTAACGTCTACCAGTCGCTTTTGAAGGAGAAGTATAAACCGGCCGACAATCAAGGGAAGGTATTGATGGGTACAATGACCTTTGAACCCGAAGGGGCGGCCTCTTTCACCTATTCTCAAGACGGCAAGTGCGTTGTTTTTAAAATCCGCCAGGGCTTAAAATTTACAAACGGTGTGGAAGTGACTGCTCACAGTTTTAAATACGGAATTGATCGTGCTTTAACCGGTCCCGGCTATCTGGCCAGTCTGATGGCACTGGGCGGCGTAACTGACCCCAACCAGATCCAGGTAAAGGATGATTACACCCTTGAGATTTGCACCGATAAACGGACACCGATGTTCGAACCTCTGTTTGCCTTCAGTGTAATCCCGGCGATGGATAAGGAATTTTCTAAGAAACAGGCCACCGCGGATGATGCCTGGGGTACAAACTGGTATAAAACGAAGGTCATGGGAAGCGGTCCTTATATCCTTAAAGAGTGGACTCCCGGAGAACAGTATATAGTGGAACCGAATCCCGCCTACTGGCGGGGTAAGGATTATTTCCAGAACTCACGCATCGTAGTCAAGCTTATCCCATCTCCGCAGGATCGCGAGCTCCTCTTGAAAAGAGGTGCAATCGATCTGACGATAGGAATTCCGTTTAAGGATGTGGAAAG
Organism: Spirochaetota bacterium; assembly: GCA_040752435.1. Classification (GTDB taxonomy): domain Bacteria; phylum Spirochaetota; class Spirochaetia; order SPDA01; family JBFMGN01; genus JBFMGN01. The sequence continues at coordinate 1,047 of JBFMGN010000171.1, read as the reverse complement.
TCTCAAGCAGGATCCTAACGTGCAAATCCACGAAATTCCTTATTCACGCGTTCGATTCCTCGGTTGGAATAATAAAATGACGCCCTTCGACAATGTAAAAGTAAGAAGAGCCATGATGTATGCCATTCCCTACGATACGATTCTCAATAAGGCGGTTTATGGGCATGGACGGCCGGCACGCAGCATTATTCCGAGTGATTTCCCAACCAGCGACCAGGACTACTGGCCGTACAAAACAAACCCGGAAAAGGCTAAGCAGTTATTGAAGGAAGCCGGGGTCAGCGGCTTCGAGGTGGAACTTGCGGTGCGCTTAAGCATCCCGGAGGATATAGAGGCGGCAGTATGGATTCAATCTGCGTTTTCGGAAATCGGCGTGAATGTCAAAGTAAACAAAATGACCGATGCGCAGTTTTTCGACAAGTTGAATAAGCACGAGTTAAAGATGTTCATTCACGACTGGTATTCCTGGCTGCACGATGCTTTCTATCAGTTCAACTGGCTGGCTCGATGCGGTTTCGGAACAAACTACGTTGATTACTGTAATCAGGAGTTGGAAGAACTGTTTAATAAAGGACTGTATGAGCAGAATCCCGAAACGCGCAAAGAAATCAGTGTCAAGATGCAGCATATATGGCTCGACGATGCTCCCTGGGCGCCGCTCTACCATCCGAACTGGATTATCGGAACCAGTCCTACGTTTAAGGGGTTTGTGGTTGATTTTGCTTTAATGCTGCAATACCCCCACATGACCAAATAGGGTTGAAGGCAGGGATTGAATCGTGCAAAAAGCCGGACAGTGTAATAGAATTAAGTTAAGCTTCTAAGGATAGAGTATGACGCTGGGTACTTACATACTGCGGAGACTGGGTTTGTCAATTGTTACGCTGTTTGGTGTGGTGGTTGCGGTGTTCCTGCTTACACGCGTCCTGCCGGGTAATCCGGCCTACGTGAAGGCCGGTCCATATGCCAAGCCGGAGCAGATCAGACGGATAGAGAGAGAAATGGGGTTGGATAAACCTAAACTAGTTCAATTCTGGAACTATTTCA
>JBFMGN010000170.1:0-6846 GCA_040752435.1 Spirochaetota bacterium | reverse complement strand
TTGCCGAGATAGGTGTAACCCAATTGATCCTGAAAGATCTGTACCACGCGGTCCTGAGTGGTTCTTTCTATTTGACCGACATTTATCAATTGGGAATGGTGAGTTGTGAATTGTGAATTATTTTTTTTCATTAGTTTTCTTCTTTGATGTTATGATGATTGATGAAAGAATTTTGTTCAATTCTTTTATGTCTGAAGATATGGACAAGTACGATTTTTCATCTATAAAAGATGATTGGTACAAAAGCTCAATCCAGTAATCAGTTTCGTTAGCTTCTTTCTGAGCAATTGCCATTTTATGAATAAAATCTGCTTTGCTTTCTGCCTGCTCGGCCTCTCTTACCAAAGCACCAACCGCAGTACCACTTCGCAAAAGTTGCTTACTTAAGACATACTCCTTTTTTTGCTCTGCTAAAAATTGATACATCTTCACAATTCTCAAAGCAAAAGCAAAAGATTTATTCTTGATAACATTATCTTTCATATTCAATTCACCATATTATTTAATGGTAAATTGTGAATTGTAAATTATGAATGTTCTATCCACTTACCATTCACAATTCACCACTTACCATACACCATTTTTCATTAACCATTATCCATTCTGAGACGATTTCGTGCGATTTCAATGGATTGATGCAGTTTTGCCTTCAGCAATTCTTTTGACGGAAGCTGGGTCAGATATTCCGCCACCCGGATGTTGCTCTTATCTAACTGCAACAGTTCAATATGCTCCTCATTTTTACCGGTGCAGAGTATAAGTCCGATCGGCAGGTTTTCTCCCTCAACCATTTCATTTTTTTCAAAATAGCGCAGGTAAAGCTCCATTTGCCCCTTAAAACCCGCCTCAAATTCGCCTATTTTTAAATCAATGGCAACAAGACATTTTAAGCGGCGAAGGTAAAAAAGCAAATCGATGCAATAATCCCGGTTATCAATAGTAATCCGTTTCTGACGTGATAGAAAGGCGAAGTCCTGTCCCATTTCTATGATAAAGCGTTGCAGTTCGGCAAGTATAGCCGATTCGAGGTCTTTTTCAGAATAGGTATCGGAAAGCCCTAAAAATTCCAGGAAATAAGGATCGCGGAAAACAAGCTCCGGCGATAATTTGTCTTCTTCCCGAAGCATCTGTAAATCATGTTTTATAGTCTCCTCCGGTTTCTTTGAAATAGCGGTACGCTCGAATAACAGCGAGTTGATGCGTTTCTGCAACTGGCGAACACTCCACCGCTCCAGCCGTGTCATTTCGATGTAAAAGTCTCGTTTCAGAGGATCGTCGATGAATATCAGTAGTCGCAGGTGTGACCAGCTCAATTGTGAACACAGTGTGTGCAGAATTGCTTCGTCGTTAAAAATCTCCGCAATGCGGAGACAATAGCGCAATTGCCGTTCGCCCCAGCCCTTGCCGTACTCCAATGTCAATTGTCGTGCCAATGATACGACAATCTGCTTACCGTACTCGGCGCGCTTCCCTTGCAGAATCTCCTCGTTGATGCGTCGGCCAATCTGCCAGTAAAGTATCGAGAGCTCAGAATTCACAGCAACCGCAACTCTGTTACGAGCTTCGTTAATCAGGCTTTTTATTTCGTGAAAAAGTTCCGTCTTTTTTGATATTTCTTTGCTCATACCAACCTCGTTTTCCCTGTCAACAATTCCTGCATCATCCCCTGTTTGATCCGGCGGTATTTAGCCAGCTTCTTTTCCAGTGCTTCTATCTCTGCGTCCATGTCGGTGAGGATTTTGGCAATAGCGGTTTGTTCAGGTTTCTGAGGCAGCGGTATATGAATCTTGGTAATATTTGTTTTGCTTATACCAGTTACTTTTGTGCCAACAGCAAAGAACTTAAACTGCTTTTTTACGTTGACCGTCTGGAAGCAGAACTGCTTATAAAGATTATCCAACGATTCATCCTTGCTCTTAGCAACAATGGTATGCAAACCAGAAATATAGACAATACACTTTCGGTTTCTCACAACTATATGTTTGCTTGCGCCTTCATCATCTTCAGATGCATCAACAAAAACAATATCGCCTTCATTCAGAAGTGATTTTGCTGAAACCGATTTAAGGGGTATTTTTAGTTTGGGTATTTCTTGGTATTCTTCTGAAACATCGATAAAGGTTTTTTTTGAGTTATGAATATCGCCATAATGAAGATAGCAAAAGCCATTATCTGATAGTTGGTCTCTTGTTGCAGAAAATACTCCACTGAAAGTAAACAATTCTCCAAGCGGCTTAACCCTCCAATCTTTTGGAATCACTCCGACCTCACTTTGTTTATAGCCTTTTTTTTGATCAAACCCCTGCAGGCGTTTTTTGCCGGTGAGAAGCTCTTGCATCGCTCCCTGTTTGATGTTCCGCTTTTTGGCAATGAGTTTTTCCAGACTGCTGATGAGCGCATCGGCATCGCTTAAGGCGGCGGCGATGGCAGTTTGTTCGGCTTTGGTGGGCGGGATATCAATCAGAAAATCTGTAATATCCTTCTTGCTTACTTCAAAAAAAGTACTCCCACTTCCTAATTGAACAAACTTGGACTTTTGGGTAAGTAATTTGTAATAAAGGAACTCGGCATTTATTCCTTTTGGTATAAAACTCTTAAAACCTTGATTGGTAGAAACAGGTATTTTATTTATTGCACATTCACCAATCGTGGCTCTCGTAGTCATAACAATTGAATTTTCAGGCAATATTTCGGCTGAACAATTTTTTAGACCAAGCAACGAAATTTTTCTTGCAGTGTCAATCAAGTATTTTGAGCCATAAAGAGCTGTTATATCAGTTGGCGTACACCAATAAATATCACCATCCCAAAACTCCTTTCTATTCGTAGAAGGTGTTCCACCACTAACAATATCAGTAACATCTCCTAACTGCTTACTTCCCAATCCTCCGGGATCACCCCAACTTCGGTTTTCTTGTAACCCTTCGGAAGCTTACTCATCGCCGCTTTCCTCTTTATGTGTTCCGCCCAGTTCTGCTTCGATTTCCTCAATGCTCGGCAGACTGGATTTAAGGTTATCCGGCAGGGCGCGGGTCAGTTCATATTCAGATACCCCAATTGGCTTATGCACATCCCGCAAGGCGTACTCGGCAACAATTCTGTCTTTGGTCTGGCACAAAATAAGCCCGATTGTCGGTTGATCATTTGGATGTTTGAGAAGGTCATCAACTGCGGAACAGTAAAAGTTCATCTTGCCAGCATATTCCGGCTTAAAGTCCCCTTTTTTAAGTTCAGTCACGATAAAGCAGCGCAGTTTGAGATGATAAAACAAAAGGTCAATATAAAAATCCTTATCGCTGATAGTCAGTTGATATTGTCTCCCGACAAAAGAAAATCCCGCACCCAATTCAAGCAAAAATTTTTCAAGATGTTTTATCAGTTCTGTTTCCATCTCGCGTTCATTAAAAGGTTCGGTCAGTGTCAGAAAGTCAAAAATATAGGGATCTTTTAAAGACTGCCGGGCAAGGTCAGACTGCGGGTCAGGCAAAGTAAGACTGAAATTCGATACCGCTTTTCCATGCCGTAAGTGTGCGTCGTTTTTAATCATCAACCCCAAAGTATCCCTGCTCCATCCGTTTTGAATGATTTGCTCTATATACCAGAAGCGTATTGAATGATCTTTTATTTTTTCCATTAAGAGCGCATGATGTCCCCATGGAATGCATAGGATCAAATCGGCTGACGGCAATTTTGCAACAGGCTGTTGCAAAATTGCAGACGAACCTTTTTTTGCAGCGCGTTGTTGCAAAATTTGATAAGGGATATATTCCCGCGCAAAGCGGATCATATACCCGATATTCCGCTCTGAAAAGCCTTTGACTTCTGGCAACTCGTTACGGATGTCTTTAGCCAATTTAGGAATAATGCTTTTTCCCCATCCTTCTTTTTGTTGTTTTTCAAGGATTATTTTCCCAATATCAAAGTACATCAGAATCATTTCAGCATTGACAGACATAACTGCTTTAACCTGCGCCTGACGAATGCGGGTTTTAATATCGCTTAATAAATTACCGTAAAGCACAAGGCTGGTTTTATTATTTTTTACTTCCACACAAACCCCATATTTTTCAGGTGCCTATTTACCTTTTTCTCCAACACATCCACTTCGTTAGTCAACGCTGGCAAGGTGGCTTCATACCGTCCCGCCAATTCTTTAATGCGTCCGGTCAGCCGCTGACTGATGCGCTCCATTTCGGTTTTTATGTCTCTTTCCAAAGTAGCCATCCATTTATCTTCTACAACTAAAGTTTTTATTTCGGATTCGGTAAAGGCTTTGTATTTGTCTAATACCTTTTTCTCCAGAACGGTCAGTGTTTCTTTAATTTTTCTGCTGTTTTCGGCTTCCTCTTCTATTAATTGCAGATAAGTTGTTAAAACCTCGTATTCAGCTTTTTCTGGATTTTCGTACACAGGGGAATTTCCGTAAACACTTAAAGGTTCGGCAGTCATCAAAAGCTCTGTTCCGGGCATGCTTTTTTCTAACTCTTTCAATCGCTTCTGTACACTGGCCTTGGTAATCTTGTCCTTATCGTTTTTCGTATCGGCCATTAAACCTTCTTCGCCGCCGTGCTCTTCTTCCATCTCTTCCATTTGCCTTGTAACGGCATCCCGCTCGGCTTCTAAGTTTTCAATGGTTTTTTGCTCTGCCGCAAAATAGTGGGCAATGATAAGCCTTTTGGGTATGATGCGACCTTCCCATTCTTTTTTCTTTTCCTGTTTTTCAATTTCCCTGCCTGCTTCCCAGCCGTCATCCATCAGCATATATACATCATCCTGCATGGTTTCGGTCCAGTAGGTAAGGAGGTGTTGATAAATATCGTATTTATCAATGAGGTTTAGTCCGGTAAAGCATTGCAGTAAATCTTCAGAAATAACGTGTATCAGCTTTTTAGGCTTATCACCTATGGCAATGCCTTTCAGTTTGGGCATATTTTTCTTTTTCCATTGGGTAAAGACCTCCTGCACCTTCTGGCTGTAGGTGGTAAATTCCGGGTGTGAAAAAATGGTGTGCTTTATCTGGTCGTGTTCAATGATCAGTCTGCTGTAATTCTTGCGGCTGCCTGCGGTAAAGAGTTTCTTCTTGAGTGATGGATAAACTTCCCAATAAGCATGCAGGGCATCAATATCATAGGTCGGGATATCGCCCTGAAGGTGGGCTTCAATGTCCTGTATATCTTCAGGTTCCTGGCTGTCAATGTAGCGGGGAATGTTCAGATTAAACTCATTGGTTTCAATCTCGCTGACCGATACCATGCGGCTGTATTTTTCAATTTCAATCTGCTTGTTAAATACATCCACAATTTTGTGAATGTCCTGCTCGCGCAGGCGGTTCTTGTTTCCATCTTTCACAAAGCCTTTTGAGGCGTCTACCATAAAAATGCCTTTGCGGCTTTCGGCATTTTCCTTATCCAGCACAATAATGCAGGCTGGAATACCTGTTCCATAAAACAGGTTGGCAGGCAGGCCGATAATGCCTTTGATGTAGCCTCTGCGGATGATGTTGGTACGAATTTCCGCTTCTGCATTGCCGCGAAACAGCACCCCATGCGGCAAAATGACCGCGCCTTTCCCTTTACTTTTTAGTGAGCGGATGATGTGCAGAAGAAAGGCATAGTCTCCATTCTTTTTGGGCGGTATTCCATAATCTTTGAAACGTTCGTGAATATCGGATATTGTTCCCTGCGTAACCACAAAGCCGCTACTCCACGCCTTGTATGAGAAGGGAGGATTGGCTACTGCAAAGTCAAAGGTTTTGAGGCGGCCTTTTTCATCTAAAAAAAGCGGATTGGAAAGGGTGTTCCCCTGTTTTATTTCCGCAGTTGGGTAGTTATGCAGAATCATATTCATACGGGCAAGGGCTACGGTGGCAACATCTATTTCCTGCCCGTAGATGGACATGCCCGATTCGGATTCATCGGCCACTTTGAGTAGTAACGACCCTGAGCCGTTAGTAGGGTCATACACTGTGGCTGACGGAGTCGTTTTTTTGTTGATGCCTATAATCTTTGCCATAATGCGGCTTACTTCGGCAGGCGTATAAAATTGTCCTTTGCTTTTACCGCTCTCAGTTGCAAAATGCCGCATCAGGTATTCATAGGCATCACCAAGAATATCATCCCCTTCGGCGCGGTTCTTACTAAAATCGAGCCCCGGGTTTTCAAAAATGGCTATTAGCTTGGTGAGGCGGTCAACCATCTCTTTGCCGCTGCCCAGTTTATCAGCATTGTTGAAGTCGGCAACATCTATGGTACCAGTAAGGTTATTCTCTTTTGCAATTTTACCGATGATTTTTTTATTAATGTCATCGCCAATGGTGGGTTTGCCTTTGAGGGCAACCATGTCTTCAAAACTGGCACCTTTGGGTACAACTATCGGAGCATAGGGAACCCCGGCATATTTATCGGATATGTATTTGACGAATAACAATACCAAAACATAGTCTTTGTATTGCGAGGCATCCATACCGCCGCGAAGCTCATCGCAACTTGCCCAGAGGGAACTGTAAAGTTCAGATTTTTTTATAGCCATGTTTCTCTTTCTTTATTCCAACTGTAATCGTTCTTTTGCACGCGCGGCGTTTACCACAGGCACTCTTTGGGGCGCGGGGATTTTCGCTCCCATGCATTGCGTCTATTCAATGCAAAAGCTTACTGGGTGCGGCGGCAAGCCGCGATCCAGTGGAGCGCAATGTTATGAGCTTAATTTTTTCAAAAGGTTTACAACTAACCGTCATCGCACCAAGGAGTGCGGCTGCCGAAGTTATCAAAATAGCTCTTTTAACATAATCCCCTATACTGGAAAACACATTCTTAACTCTACCAAAAACCTCTGCTTTCATATCCAAGA
>JBFMGN010000017.1:0-15267 GCA_040752435.1 Spirochaetota bacterium | reverse complement strand
AGCTTAGTCATTTCGAATATTATTAATTAAATATATCGTAATTCATTAAATATTTGCTAAGTTTCAAAAAATTAGATATTTTTATTTCATATCTAAGTGCTTATTTAAGAGATACTCTTGACAATTTTGTAAAGAACAACTTTAATTATATCAGAATTGTCATGCGACACAGTGACGAATAAACTCGTAGAGCTCTTTTAATTGATTATTCTTAGGAGTTAACGATGTTACCAAACACAAAGCCTGTAAAAGTAGGAATAGCCGGTCTTGGTAGGAGCGGGTGGGATATACATGCTGCCATACTTGCTAAGCTGAATGAAAAGTTTGAGCTTGTTTCTGTCTTCGATCTGGATTCCAAAAGACAAAAGCAGGCAAAGGACCGTTTTAACTGCAGAACGTATTCGAATTATGATGAATTCCTGGAGGATAGAGATACCGAGCTCGTCATCATAGCCCTGCCCAATTATCTGCACGCCAGTTACTCGATGGAAGCATTGAACGTTGGTAAACATGTTCTCTGCGAGAAGCCTATGTCCACATCATTGAGAGATGCTGACATGATGATTGCTGCAGCAAGTAAGGCGTGTAAGGTATTGACAATCTTTCAAAATCAACGTTATGCCCCTGACTTTCAAGTTGTAAAAAGGATCATCGATTCCGGGTGCCTGGGTAGGATTGTGTTGATTCGTATTGCCCGGCATGGGTTCGGACGGAGATGGGACTGGCAGACATTGAAAAGATTCGGTGGCGGTACCCTTAACAACACCGGTCCTCACATCCTGGACCAGGCACTTGTTCTCTTTGGCGACGAGCAGCCTTCGGTTTATTGCCGGATGGAGAAGACTCTGACATTGGGTGATGCAGAAGACCATGTGAAGGTAATAATAAGTGGAAAAAATTCACCAACTATTGAGATTGAAATAACGGCTGCCTGTGCTTATCCCCAGCCCATGTGGCTGGTCATGGGTACTCAGGGCGGGCTTTCCGGAACTGAAGAGAGGCTCCAATGGAAATTCTTCAACCCCGCTGAATTACCGGTAAGAAAGGTTGAGACCACTCCGACTCCGGATAGAAGTTATAATAGCGAAGACATACCCTGGACAGAGGATATGTGGGAGCTGGAGAAAGGGGGAAGTCATGGTGAAATTGACTTTTACCTGGATCTCTATGAGACACTGGTTTATGATAAACCTTTGGTAATCACACCGGAAAGTGTGTGGCGCCAGATCTGGCTCTTGGATAAATGCCATAAACTATCACCGGTGTGACATGGGAGGGTAAAACAGGATGGGGCTCGAATCAATCGGTCCAACTATGGCAAGAACATTCATCCATGGAGGATAAGATGCAAAACGATGTTTTACCGAAAAAGACCTTCGCCTTTGGAACACAGTACTATAGAATGGTTCCCTTTCCTGCGGATTGGGAACGTGATATCGCTAATATAAAAGCCATGGGCATGGATACGATCCGATTCTGGGCGTTGTGGCGTTGGGTTGAGAGCAATCCCGGTGAGTACTATCTCGAAGACCTGCACGAGCTTATGAAAATCGCAGAAAAGAACGAGCTTGACGTCATCCTTGTCATAGTAATGGATGCTCCTCCGGACTGGCTCTACCTGGCTGTGCCGGAGTCGTCCCTGCTTCCGTTGAGTAAGTCTGGAAAGGGAGAGGGTATAGACGAGGCTTACAGCTATGTATGCTGGGATAATCCCGCTATCCGTGAACTGGGGGAGCTGTTTATAACAAAAATCGTACAGCAGTTCAAGGGATATAACAACCTACTCACGATTGATGTATGGAACGAGCCAGACAAGCCTGAATGCGCCTGCCAATGGTGCAGAAAAAAATTCGTTAAATGGCTTAAGGGTAAGTTTAGCAGCGTTGATGAGTTGAACAAGGCGATTCACCATCCCGTTTTCAAAACATGGGCAGATATAAGAATGCCCCGTTCGGCTTGGGAAACCCCGTTATATCTTCTCTACGAAGAATTCAGAACCTGGTCCATCGCCGAGCAGGTCGGCTGGGCGGCAAAAGCGTCCAAGACGGAGGCGCCGGAAGTGCCGGTAACCGTACACTGCCACAGTGATGAGCATCCGTTCACCTTCCGGTGGAGTGGTGACCAGTCGGAGGTTGGTTGGGACGACTGGGAGATGAAGAAACAGGTCGACTTCTACATAACTGCGGTTCATGATTTTTATCAGGGTGTTGGAGCATATACGGAGCTTCAAAACATCGGCTGCGTTATCGGCAACCTGGAGACCAAGAGAAGCTTAACCGGCGGGCAGTACTGGACGACAGGGCTTGCAGGCGGTGCTTCCAAACTGGGTATCTACGGTGGTATGTTAACCGGCATCTACCCTAAGGAAAACATGTTCAGTTTATGGCTGTGTGTCGCCCACGAAGCAAGAGGTGTCGTATACTGGCAGTACAGGGTCGAGCGTCTGCTGGGACCTGAGATACCTGGCTGGGGACTCGCGGCTTTCGATGGCGGTGATACGTTCCGTACTATCGAATGTAAGGAGTTTATTAAAGCCCTTCGTCCTCACGAAGAAGGTATTATGGCCGCAAAAATTAAAAAGCCCCGTTGCGCTGTGCTCTACAGCCTGAAATCCCATATTCTCAATGAAACTCAGCCGCACCTTGATTATATATCCGCCTTCGAGGGTATCTGTTTTGCTTTATGGATGAACAATGTAACCTTCGACGTGGTAAACGAGAAGGACAAGTTCAGTTCATACCGAATAGTCTACGTTCCTATGGCCTACTGCCTGGAAAATCAGACTGGCAGCAAGCTGATTGACTTTGTCCTGAAAGGCGGAACGCTGGTATTGGAACCGGCTACTGCGTCTTTCTCCGAAAATGGCATTCTAAACACGGTAATTCCTGGCGTTGGTCTATCAATTGCCGCAGGTGTACGTGAAAAAGATGTTCTGTTTGGTGAGGTGTTTGAATTCGATAGCGGTATGGGCAAATTGAGGGGTGTGAAGGAATGCCGGATTATTGAAATCGATAATGCCGAGATTATAGGAAGGTATCTGAACGGGATACCGGCGGCAACAAAATCAAGTTATGGCAAAGGGTCAGTGATTTATTTCACAACAAATGTATCTTCGGCTCTACGGAAGCTTGGTGGTGAGGAGTACACAACGGTGCTGATAAATCTATCCGGTATCAAGCCGGAGATTACTGTCAAACCTCTTCAAACCGTTACCACCCGCGTGCTTGAAAATGGCAACGCGAAATTCATATTCATCTTCAACAACGCCCGCGAGGGTAGGGCAAAAGCCGATGTAATGCTTCCTTTTAGCTGTGATTTAGCCCTTCAGGTGTATTCCGGCGACAGCGACTGGTCAGTGACGGGAAATACGATATCCGTCAACATGGCATATCGGGAGGTGATTGTTCTTAAAGTGCAGTAGCACGTGATTGCGTCCTCCGGTTAAACGATATAAAGTGCGCTTAGTTTACATCCTAAATGAAAAAATTGTTTTAAAATGATCATCTATAAAATTAACGGATATGACCGATGTGATTATCAGGCGGGGAATTGCATTTAAAAATATTCGTGATATACTTTTTCTAGTTTCTGCTTTATTCTGATTGATGCTTCGAAATCAGGGTTGCATTTTTCACCATCGATCCTGACCACTGGCAGTGCCCCGATGAGTGAGTTTGAGATAAATACCTCGTCAGCATCGAGCAGCCTGTCTATATGGAAATATTCCTCTTTTACTTCATAGCCTGCATCAGTCATTATCGAGAGGATGTGCTTCTCCATTATGCCGTGCAGATAAGGGGCATCCGCCGGGGGTATGTTGATTAGCCTGCCCTTTCTTACAAATATGTTGGCAGCCGAGCATTCCAGCACTCTGCCTTGATGATCACACAGGATGGCCTCTTCGGTTTTCCTTTTAATAGCATAATTTCTCGCCATAATATAATACAGGTAATTAAGACTCTTATGGCGTGCCAGCGGGCTTACATGCGGTTGCGGGAAAACGGCCACATCGATTCCGCCAGTATATTTTGGCTGCTCAGGAAGCGAGTATGGTAAGGCCGTAATAAGTACCGTCGGTTCGGCAGTTGATTTAAAACTCAATCCCGGCTCCGCCATGCCGCGGGTTACAATAATTTTCACCCTGGCAAAACCCTCTGAAAGTTTATTGGCGATGATCACTTTCTTAACTATACTCTCGAAATGGATATCATCCGGAAGGGGAATATGAAATTCCCGGCAGGAATTCCTTAAGCGGACTTCATGCTCTGGAAACAATTGTGGGCGGCCTTTAACACAGAGAATTGTCTCGAAGAATCCATCACCGTAGACGAAGCCTCTGTCTGTAACGGAGATCTTCGCCTTCGCCTCTGCTATCAAACGGCCGTTTAAAAAGACATATTTCATTTACGCCCCATTCTTCAAGGGAAAGACTTTAGACTCTGCATGATTGACTCACCTTTATACAGAGTCTCCAGATACTCTTCCTCCGGTTTGGAGTCATAGACAATGCCGCCGCCCACATTAAAATACACCCTGCCATCTTTGACAACGGAAGTGCGAATGGCGATATTTAAATCCATAGAATCGTGAAAGCTTAAGTACCCGATTGATCCGGTATAGACCCCGCGGGCGTGAGGCTCAAACTCATCGATAATCTCCATGGAACGGATCTTGGGGCACCCGGTGATGGATCCGCCTGGAAAGCAGGCCTTTACCAGATCAAGGGAGGTTGCGTCCGCCTGCAATCTTCCCTGAACAACCGAGACCAGGTGATAGACATTCGTGTATGCCTCAACTCGCTTGTGTTCGGTAACGACCACCGAGTCCCGGCGGCACACCCTTGAGATGTCGTTCCGCATCAGATCGACAATCATGGAAAGTTCGGCCTCATCTTTAGGACTTTCAAGTAATTCCTGTTTCAACCGGCTGTCTTCAACCGCTGTTTTGCCTCTGGGCCGGGTGCCTTTGATCGGACGGGTTTCCACATAGTCTCCCTTCCGGTAGAGGAACCGCTCGGGGGAAGTTGAAATAATCTGAAAATCGCCGCAATTCAGGTAGGCATAGAAAGGCGCCGGGTTCATCTCGTAGAGCCGGATAAAGGTTTGGTAGGGGTCGCCGGTAAAGCGCATGCTGAAGCGCTGCGACAGGTTCGCCTGGTAGATATGGCCGTCGATGATGTATCGGCGGATCTTTTCGACCGCAGCAAGGTAATCGCTCTTAACAAAATTTGAGATCAGTTCTCCCTTATCCCGGCTTACCCGTTCCTGATAATCCGGTTTCTGATGGCCCGGTTGCGGCTGAGTGATGCGCTTAACGAACAGCTCTATCCGTTCCCCGTGATCATCAACCTCACCCGGCGGGGAATAATAACACAGCCGCCATGAATTATCAGAGCGGTCGTGTATCAGGAGCATTCGATAGAAGCAAAAAAAAATATCCGGCAGGGTAAGATCATCCTGAGTTGTCTGGGGCAGTTTCTCAAAATAATTCTTCATTTCATACGCGAAATATCCGATCCCGCCGGCGGTAACAGGCAGCCTCGGGTTAAGGGTTTCAATCCGATTCTGCTTCACGATTGATGCGAGCAGACCGAAGGGATCACCTGTTACCGTCTGGCTGCAATCGCCTTTTATGATCTGGCCGCTGTCTCCCCTGGAACGCAGAATGCAAAAGGGATCATAGCCTATTATCGAAAATCTCGCACAATCGTGATCGCCGCCGGAAAGGAGAAGTGCGCTGGCTGGTTCACCGGCAAACGGTTGAAAAATATCAAGAATATTTCTGCCCTTCATCTCCGGCATATCAAATATAGACTGTCTACTGGCTTCGTTACCCACCTGGAATCCCAAAATGGAAAATAGGTTCCGTATCATCTCAAAACCAAAATCCGTAAGAAAGGACTCCGGGTGAAACTGAACACCGAAGACAGGCAAGTCCTTGTGTTTGACGGCCATCGGCAGGCCTTCCCCGGTGTGTGCAATTACTCTAAGGCTTTCCGGAATCTCCGCACTTATCAGCGAATGATAGCGCGCGGCTCTGAAGGGTGACGGCAGTCCCTTAAATAGCTCCGTACCTTCGTGATAGATCAATGAGGTTTTAGCATGCACCGGTTCCGGGGCATGCACAGTCACACCGCCGAAAACTTCATTGATAGCCTGCATTCCAAGGCAAACACCGAAAACAGGTCTTTTGCCGGCCATCGCGGCAATAATATGTTTTGTATTACCCGACTCTTGCGGATTTTTCGGTCCGGGCGATATTACAACCAGATCAGGCGCATTTCTTAAGACCGTTCCGGAGTCTATCTCGTCATTTCTAAATACCTTGATTTTAACAGGAAATTTCAACAGAAGATGATAAAGGTTGTATGTAAAGGAATCATAATTATCGATCATCAGTATGTTAACCATTCTTTTCTCTCCGACTATATACTCGAACCGCCGGATGCAGGTGCAGGTATTTAAGGAAAAAATTATTATTCCCGTGTTCCTATGGCAGAATTACTTTGATCCCGGTGATATCACAGAAGTCGATTAAAGCTGGATAAAGCTCTTCCCCGTATCCCAGGCAGGCGTATTCGTTGGTCCAGTTCTGTAAGAGGTTATTCATGTCGCAGTGGGCGGTTACAAACCCGTGGGGCCAGAAGGGAATCCCGCATTCATTAAGCCTGTTCCGTATTTGATCCGCCGGAGGTTCGAATATTGAACACCGGGTCAGGACCATTCGGAACTCCCCATTGACCCGTCCCAGCCGTGCCAGAACGCCTTCTCCTACCTTGCAGATAAGTTTTACCGACAGGCCGCCGGCTTCTCCTTCCGTGGGAATACCATGTTCGGCAAAACCGGCGGGTCCCAGTTTGCCGGCGAGTGAAGGCGGTACTGCGCCGTCGCCGATTATCTTTATCTCTTTCGATTTTTTGTCGATATGCTGCAAGTCTCCGTAATATACCCTCTCCCTGCTCAACTTAGTTAGAAGGAGAACTGTTAACGCCGTGTTGAAGTCGCCTAAAGTTGATGTCCCATAGCCGTCTTCAAGCATCATGCTCTGGGCGAAACAAGTGGCGGAATAATCGTCGGCCAGGCCCGGAAAAGACTGGATCGTGTAAAAGTCGAACTGTTCTTTTTCCACTATTTCTTTTAGGGCGAGGTAAAGCCTGATAGATCTCTCGTTGACGAGACTTTTTGCAGGCAGTTTTCCGAATAGCTGTTTTATCCGCGGCTCAAGGGCTTTAATACGGTCTTCAGTTATATTCTGAGCGGTTTTTATAAGTTCGGTGGTATCCCGGGAATCGATATCGATTCCGAACATCTTCATCCATTGGGATGGATCTGC
Organism: Spirochaetota bacterium; assembly: GCA_040752435.1. Taxonomy (GTDB): domain Bacteria; phylum Spirochaetota; class Spirochaetia; order SPDA01; family JBFMGN01; genus JBFMGN01. Next base: position 7,935 of record JBFMGN010000017.1, on the reverse strand, counting down.
AACTCCGCAGATCTGTCCCATACCTCTGCCGCCGAAAGTCCCAATAGTCGACATGTTAAGAAAGTTTTTCAAATGGCACGCTTTACAGAAACTTACTATCTCTTCAATTTCATTAGGGTCATCAGCCCCGCCGTAGACGAACTTGTGTTTTATCCCCACTTCAAGCAGCGCCCCGTGCATGACCAATCCGCCCACGGGCCGCCAGCCCTGGGAACCGGGGTAGGTCCAAATGAGTAAACCTTTTCCAGTTAACGCGTAATCCCGTACCGCGGCGATAAGGTGGGCGGTCCAGACCCAGGTACCCGAAAACAGAATGACGCAGTCCACTTCATCGTCATCTTTCATTCGTTTCAGGGCTGTTCTCGCTTCCAGCTTTGCAGCAATAATTGTTTCGTACTCAACCAGTTCAATCCCGGCGGATTTCAAAGCAGCTTTGGATTTACGGATGACCTCCTCGTCTATGAAAGGAACTCCCATAGGATCTTTCAAGCCGTCCTTATGCACGCCGAATACGATAAATCCTGCTTTTGGTTTTATCATAAAATCCTCCTGATAAGAAATCACTCTTTATTTGGCGCGGAACAGTTTTCCATGGTAATGAGCGACAATATTATCCTGCCAATGTCTTTTTACTGTCTTCAAGTCGGAGAAGACTTTTTTGAATGCCGTAGCATATTTTTCCATCAGGTCGATACCGTTGGGCGGCTGGAACCCGACTACCGCCGTATACCGGTGGCAGAGATCCATCGCATTGGGGTAATCTTCTCCCCTGTAGTTGATCCGTTTCCCTGCTTCGGTAAAGTTCCAGGGATACCCGCTGCCTGAAAATCCCATCTTTGTCTGGAATAGATCCTGCGACGGAACCGGCATTGTCTGCCACTGGCCGACCTGTACCCCTTCGGCGAAGAGTGCCTTTTCCATGCCGATCCGGAATTCCTTGGGCGGCATCTCGATACCGGTTTCTTCGGGATAGAATTCCACTACATACATCCAGTACACCGATTTATATCCTTCAGGAATATACGGAGTATGCAGCCCGGGGATGCCTTGCAGGTTTTCGCTCAGGTAACGACAATTCCTGATTCGCATGCCGTTATATTCATCCAGCCTTGCAAGCTGGGCGCGTGTAAAGGCTGCCGAAAGTTCCTGGGTTCTGTACATATACCCCAGGATGGATGCGTTATACACCCGCAGTTTTGTTTCATCGTCGATTTCATCCCCAAACATCCTGAGCATGGAAGCCCGCATATAATGAGTTTTATCCTTCATCACAAGCAAACCGCCTTCTCCGCCGGCCAGGTTTTTCGAGCTGTTCAGACTGAAGGCTGCGAGTTCGCCAAAGGTACCCGCTTTACGGCCTTTGTATTCAGCGCCATGAGCCTGGCAGGCGTCTTCGATAACGTAGAGGTTCTGCTTCCCGGCGATTTTTAAGATCCGATCCATATCCGCCGGAAGACCGTGGAGATGGACCGGAATGATCGCCTTGGTGCGGGAGGTTATTTTCTCTTCAATCTTATCCGGGTCGATTGTATACGTCTTCCGGTCGATATCGACAAAAACTGGCACTGCATTCGCGTGAAGCACGCATGAGGCTGATGCGAGGAATGTGTAGGCAGGAACGATCACCTCGTCTCCCGGGCCGATGTTAAGCGCGGTCAGAGCCATGTGCAGCGCGGCGGTCCCGGATGAAGTCGCCAGGCAGTATTTTGTTCCGATGTAGCGGGCCCACTCATCCTCAAGGGCTTTTACCTCCGGCGCTTCGCCGCCGCACAGGTAATCGCTTTCCAATACGCTTAAGACGGCCTTTTTATCCCGTTCATCGATAACCGGCCACGGTTTTATGGTTGCAGGATCGAGGACCGGCTTCCCGCCGTCTATGGCCAGTTTTTCGCCCATAATAAACCCTCCCCGGTAAGACTGGTAAGAACAAAGAGTGTGTAAGAAGTATTGATAATACCTGTTTTATTATATTAGATAGTAAGTTTAATTAACAATCATGTCAATAGTTGTTTGGGAACCAACCCAATCTCTTATGCAATTCCGGTTGGAAATGAACGTCCAGTATTCCTGGACATAGCGACAAGCACGGCGGCTGCCAGTAAAGTGTTCGCAGCCAGCACTCTGGGAAAGAGCATCCCGGATACCTGGATTGTTGACCGCGATGGCAAACCAACGACTGATCCTTCTCGGCTGGCGGCCGGCGGGGCAATGCAGCCGATGGCGGGTTACAAAGGTTTGGGACCGTCGAGATGAGGCACTGCGTAATGGAATAACGTTACCCGAAGATGTGCTGGCGAACCTGCGGGGTGTGGCGGAGGATTGGGACCTGAATTCTAACCTATTGTCTGCGAAAAGCCCAATGAACTCCGTATAAAAGAGGTGCCCCTTCCCGTCTGGAAGACGGGAGAAGCTCTCGTCCGGCTCCGCCGGATCGGCTCCCTGAGCCTTCTCAGAAACGAGCTTTGCGTATTGTTCCTTAAAAGCATCCGAGATGTATTTGATAAATCTCAGACCAAAAACTACATATTTACATTCGGCGGCATCCATGTGGCTGCGGAGTTTATCTGCCATTTGCCAAAGTCTCGCTTCAAAGCCGATTGTTGCTCCGTTATTACTTGTTTTTGCCAATTGTTTACCTACAATCTTTTCTATCCGTTAGTCATGATGCCCAATGCCCACTTATCCGTTTTTTCTATGATTTCATATAACGTCCATTTAGCTGAATTCCATAGTATCTGTAGTCGTACTGGAAAATAGTTCAACCTTCATCCGTTCTCTATTACCGCTTGCAGCTTTCTATCCCCATATGGAGGTATCTGCAATAACCATTTTACCTTTTTCTATTTAGCTCTCGGATGGATGTCGCAGAAAAGCCCTCTTTGAACTTTATCGGTTTCTGCCCTATAGCCTTATTGAGATCCTTGATATGCTTCAGATCAATCCATTCTTTGAGTGCGACGATAATTGCTCTGTAATATTCCGCCCTTTTGTGAGTTTTCGAACTTCCTCGATGAGATTATCAGGGATAATTACCGTGACTTTCATATGATTTAATATACGACCTTATATCGTATATAATCAAGCTCGCTTTTCATCTTCGCTAACGTTTAAAAAAAATCGGTAGTAAACCAGGTTATGTAACCACATCCATCCGGCACTGAGATTTCAGCGGCCGGCCTATTGCAGTCAAGAAGTGAAAAAGCTATACTGTTGCGAAAATATCTATAAATAGAGCAGTGCGAGGGAGAACAGCTACGGTAATGGAAGATAAAATCAAGGTAACAGTCTGGAATGAATTCCTGCATGAAAAAAATCACGAAGCGGTAATAAAGGTCTATCCAGCAGGAATGCATACGGTAATTGCTTCTTATTTGGAAAAAGCCGGCGGTTTCACGGTCCATTGTGCTACTCTCGATGAACCTGATCATGGACTCTCCCCCGAAATCCTGGAAAATACGGATGTCCTTATCTGGTGGGGGCATATGGCACATGATCAGGTGGATGATCGCATTGTGAAAGAGGTCCAGCGGCGTGTTCTGGAAGGAATGGGTTTTATCGGTTTGCATTCCGCTCATTTTTCAAAAATTTTTCGCACCTTGATGGGTACTAACTGTTCTTTAAAGTGGAGGGAAGCGGCCGAGAGAGAGCGATTGTGGAATATTGCGCCGGGGCATCCGATTACGGAAGGTATAGGAGAGTATATCGAACTTCCCAATGCCGAGATGTATGGCGAAAGGTTCGATATCCCTGAACCGGATGAACTCATTTTTATTTCCTGGTTCGAAGGCGGAGAAGTTTTCCGCAGCGGGTGTTGCTGGCGAAGAGGCCACGGCCGGATTTTTTATTTCAGCCCGGGTCATGAAACGTATCCGATTTTTTACAACCAACAGGTGATGAAAGTCATTGCCAACGCGGCCCGCTGGGCCAGACCGCGCATCTTCATGAAGGACAGTTGTCCAAATGTTTTGCCTTTGGAAAAACTTTCACGGGAGGAGGTAAGAATTGCATCAGCAGGTATCGCTCAAACAAAAAACGACATCGGTTAATAAGACCGCCCGTAAAAAAGTGCTTAATGCCGGGGTGATTGGTCTCGGAGTGGGTTTAAGCCATATTAAAGGTTATCGAGTCCATCCCCAGGCGGAAGTAGTGGCTATTGCCGATAAGGATGAGAAACGGCTTAGAGAAATCGGTAAAGAGTACGAGATCCTAAAACAGTATACGTCAGCGCTGGATATGCTTAAGCAGGAAAAACTGGATATCGTCAGTATCGCCACCCCCAACTGTTTTCATAGAGACCTTACGGTGGCTGCGTTTAATGCCGGCTGCCATGTCATCTGTGAGAAACCGATGGCCATGAATGCTACCGAAGCCAGGGAGATGCTGGAATCGTCTCGCCGGGCCGGTAAAAGACTTATGATTAACTTTTCTTACCGCTTTTCCGAACAATCCAGGGCGCTTAAAACCCAGGTGGATCAAGGCACTTTGGGCGATATTTACTTCGGCCGTACCATCTGGCATCGCCGGAGGGGTATACCCGGTTTCGGCGGCTGGTTCGGCAAGAAAGAGACGGCCGGCGGCGGGCCGTTGATCGATCTTGGTGTCCACAGGCTGGACCTGGCTCTCTGGCTGATGGGATATCCCAAACCTGAATGGGTTTTGAGCAGGACATATAATCATATTGCATCCCGCCTGGCAGAAAAACAGAATAAGGAGTTTGACGTTGAAGATCTGGCGGCTGGCTTTATAACCTTTGAGAACGGCGCTTCGCTGGAAATAGAGGCTTCCTGGGCAGTCAATATCGGCGAGAACGAGCTCATGGAAACCCGCCTTTTTGGTACGAAAGGCGGCCTGGTACAGAGGAATATAAATGAAGGCTATCAATTTGAAGCACAGATCTTTGTGGAAAAAAACGGCTGCCAGTTCGATATGAAACTGCATTCTCCTGTTCCTGCCGCTGACGGGCCGATGTACCATTTCGTGGATTCGATTCTTAATGATACTCCTCATATCGCCACCGGGGAGGAAGGGCTTATTGTGATGGAATTGCTCGATGCACTCTATGAAAGCTCCGTCAAAGGGGAACCGGTAAGGCTGTCCGAACCGGATATAAGCGTGTAGAGGACTCACTCAGGCTTTCGGCCTCAGCGGATTATGAGTGAAGATGATAAGACACTTACCAAAGCCTCCCCTGAATATCTCAGGATATTATCTCACCAGTTAAAATCGCCCATCAATGCCATCCAATTCCTGCTTGATACGATAAGCAAAGGGTATGCAGGGGAGGTCAGCCTGAAAACCCTGCAGTTTATCGAGAAAGCGAAAGTACGAACAGCGGAAGCAAAGGATATGATAACGGATCTTCTGGATTATCAGCTTTATTCGAGGGACCAGGCTGCGATCCAGGAAGAGTACGATTTATCGGAATTACTTGCTTCTCTCCTCGGCCAATATGCCACACCGGTTTCTGAAAAAGGTATCAGCTTACGGCCGGAAATACCTAAGGCCACTAAGATGATTGTACTCGGCGACGTAAAGGGGATGGAGCACGCCATCAGGAACGTGGTTGAAAATGCAATCAAGTATACCCCGCCGGCGGGTACGGTTGTTATCGCCGTATCGTTTGACGAAGCCGGCAAAAAGGGTGTTATAAAGATAAGCGATACGGGCTGCGGCATACCGGCCGACGAAATCGGCAGGATCTTTGAGCCTTTTTATCGGTTAACCAAACATAAATCGAGTATCGCGGGGACAGGGCTGGGGCTTACAATTGTAAAAAAGGTAATCGAGAATCATAAGGGCACGATCTCAGTGGAATCCACCGAGAATAAGGGTACGACCTTTACCATCAACCTCCCTTATGTTCGCCTGGAAAGAAGCGGGTCGGTTGAGAGGGCAAAGAAGAAAATCGTCATAATCGGGGGAGTTACAGCGGGCCCCAAAGCGGCCGCCCGTTTAAGGCGCCTGGATGAACAGATGGATATTACTATTATAGAAAAGAGCGAGTTCCTTTCTTACTCCGGCTGCGGCCTGCCTTCCTTTATCAGCGGTAAAGTCCGCTCTGCCAAAGAACTTATGTCTACCGCTGACGACACTGTGCGAAATGTGCAGTTTTTTGAATCCATAAAAAATATAAACATTTTAAATAATACCCTGGTTCATGAGATTGATAGAGTTCATAAAAGAGTGAAAATTGAAGATCTTACGAACGGGGCAGTTTCGCATGTACAGTACGATATCCTGATTCTTGCCACAGGTGCACTGCCGTATATACCCGATATTCCCGGTATCAGAGAGAAGGGGATTTTTACCCTTAGAAGCCTTGAGGATGCCAATGCCATTAAGGAACACTTACAAGGCCGTGAAGCCCAGGACTTATTTATTATCGGCGGCGGGCTTATAGGAATTTCAACCGCTGAATCATTGATTGAAACCGGGGCGCGCATAACAATTCTGGAAAAGAAGGAGTATATTCTTAATACCCTCCTGGATAAGGAGATAGCCCTCAAGGTCCAGAACGAGCTCGGAAAGAGAGGAATAAAGATAATAACCGGGGTCCTGATCAGGGAAATAAGGAAAGAACAGACTAGGCTTTTACTGGAAACAGAAAAAGGTACTTTTACCTCCGACCTTATCATCCTTTCAACCGGCGTGGTTCCCAATTCCCTTTTGGCGGAACGGGCGGGCTTTGAACTGGGGGAATCGGGGGGGATAAAGGTTAACGAGTACCTTCAGACAACCGATGAAAATATTTACGCCGTGGGTGATTGCGCCGAAAGCATAAACCTTACCACAATGCGTCACGAGTATTGGCCCCTGGGTTCGGTATCTACCAAGATGGGAAGGATAGCGGCGGATAATATTTGCGGAAGAAAAACCGGTTTCAAAGGTTCAATAGGAACGGCGCTTTTCAAAATTATGGATGTCAATATCGGGCGGACAGGACTGACGCTGAAAACCGCCCTTGATAGCGGTTTTGAGGCAGCCTCTGTCACAGTGAGCGGCCTTGACCGTGCCCATTATTCCGAGCACAGCGGCTGCCTTATCCTTAATGTGATCGCCGATACAAAGACACGCCGGATTCTCGGTGCCCAGGGTTACGGGCGGGGTGATGTATCGGGGAAAATCGGAATACTGGCCGAATCGATAACCTGTGGATTGACTTTGGAGGAAATATTCAAGCTCGATTTAGGCTATGCGCCGGCTTTCAACAACCCGATAGATATAGCCCAGATGGCGTGTACCGTTTTAAGCAATAAGATTGAGGGGCTTGTACAGACAATTTCCCTTAAGGATTTTGAGAAAGAACGCGAACAGCTTAATATTGTATCCGTATGCCCCCTTTCAACGTATCTGGAAAATTCAATTCCAGGGAGTATCAATATCCCCCTGGAAAACATACGGAAAGAAGAACTGCCTTACGATAAAAAATCGAAAATTGTACTCTACAGCCGGACCTCTGCCGGCGCTTACGAAGCGTACAGGTTCCTGGTAACCCGGGGGTACACAAATCTTTTCGTCCTTGAAGGCGGTTATGTCTACTGGATGAGGTAGATATGGGCAGCCTTATAAAGGATGCAACCTAAAATCCGCAAGAATTATAACTATGTCATCGACGGAAGGGGGATATCGAAGGCTTTAAATATCTCCCTCTGCTTTTTCGTCACTTCGGTCAGAATCTTTTGGTTCTCTCCAAGAGTAACTACGGCGAGCTTCTTCAATTCATAGAACAACTCGTTCAGGGTATATCGTTTACCCAACGGGCCCGACTTCAAGGTCCGCTGAATAAACGCGTAGAGAATCAAAGCGATAAAATCGATGAAGAGTAATCCCTCCAAGACTTTTCTGCCATGAATGCGAAGCCGCTTCCGATCAAGACCGTTCTTCATGGAGTCGAAGAACTTTTCCACTCCATCCTTCTTCCGATAAAATGCGAGG
>JBFMGN010000169.1:0-6848 GCA_040752435.1 Spirochaetota bacterium | reverse complement strand
CTCAAGCAACTGGAGGAAAGAGATATCGGCATTGGAAATGTTATGCAAGTCCAGTTCGATACTTCGGTATTTTTTTATAACCTGAAGCAGTTTATCCTTGATCTCAGACGCATGTTCAATAGTTGCTTTTCCTTTGAAAGAGACCATGCATTTATCAGCATTTGATTTTATTTCTACAAGACCCATTTTATTCCCCTCCGGAATTGTACGCTTCAAATTAATTTACCCACCGACTTTCCTGGCAACTTCAAGTAATTTTTCAGGCGTGAACGGTTTTACAAGCCAGGCAGTCGCCCCGGCTTTTTTCCCCTCCTCCTGTTTGGCCGCCTCCGATTCTGTGGTCAGCACAATGATGGGGGTAAACTTGTATTTTGAATCGGTCCGAACCGCTTTGATAAACTCGATACCGTTCATCTCGGGCATATTGATATCCGTAATAATCAGTCCCGCTTCGGCATCTGAAAGTTTATGTAACCCCTCTTTTCCATGAACGGCTTCGATCACTTCATACCCATTCTCACTGAGCGTAAAATTGACCATCTGTCTCATAGAGGCGGAATCATCAACGATCAATACCTTTTTGCCCATTACCAACTCTCCTTACCTATAGTTATAGTAAATTTATTGTTCCAGTAAAGTCTTTTTCATCACTTCTTTCTCCGCTTCCATCGTATACCGGCTTTCAAGCCATTCCATATGCGCCCTGGATTCAAATTCCATAATTGAGCCGCTTTCTTCCAGCTCAACTACCAATGTCTTCAGTTCCGATTGAAAGACATGAAGCGGTTCAATTACATGCTCAATCCGCTGGCGGGTAATATCCTGAAACTGGATGGAGACCACGATCGAACTGATATCCCGGGCCAGGGCTTCGGCATGTTTTGAAAGTTCAGCCAGTTTCGCCTTTGTGTTTTCTATGGTTTGGTTTATCTTTTTTAAGGCTTCTTCAAAGATCTGCTGCGCCTTTACAGTTATACTCTCTCCCTCCCTCACGCCATTTTCAGTTTCCTTAAGGACTTTGCGGGATTCTACCCTCACTTTGTCGATGATCTGGTGTATTTCCTTATTGGCGATTTCAGAGTCCTCGGAAAGCTTTCTAAACTCCCCGGCCACGACGGCAAAACCCTTTCCATGTTCACCTGCCCGGGCGGCTTCAATCGCCGCATTAATCGCCAGTACTTTTGAGTTCTCAGCGATATCATCCGTTTTTCTTACAATCTCCTTTATACTTTCCGCATGTTCGATAACCTCTGCGGTGGAAGCCTGGCTGGTCTTTACAAGATGAGTTATGGTTTTAAAATTTGCAATGAGATTATTTAAAGCATCCCGCATATGGTAGAGGACATTCGTATCTCCTTTCCCATCGTTGCCGGAAAGATTCCCGAATACGGAAGAGACTTCCTCCACCTGGCTTTTGGCCTTTTTATTGATACTCATAAAGCTTTTAGAAAGATTCTGCGCCGCTTCATCCGTCTGTTCAATTACGGCTTTAAGTTGATTGGTAAGGACGGGTATCAGCTCGACTTTTTCCTTCAGTGTCCCGGAAATCAGTCTAAAGACTTTGCCGATTTCATTTTCACCCGCCTCATTCTCCGGCTTTTCAAAACCGGCCGCTGTTTGTCCCTGATTACGCGCTCTGGTTTCTTCTCTCTGTCGCAAAAGACGGTCGATTATCTCTTCGTAATCAGTGCAGGTTTTATCCACTACCCTTTTTATGAAAAGGATAGAAATTACAAGAAAGACGAACCCTGTCCCGGCCACGGCTGCGATTCTGAAGAAGAAAAAGGGTAAAAAAGAAAAAAATATTATCGCAAGACATGCAAGGAGTTGAAGGACAGCGAAAGGGAGATACTTTTTCATAATTACTCGGTCTCTCCCTGTTCTACTAAAGTCGGGACAAGTTCTTCGGATGTAAAGACCTTATCGATATTCAGTATAATAAGAAACTGCTCGTTATGTTTTCCCATGCCATGGATAAAGTCCGTATTAAGTTTCGTGCCGATCCGCGGCGGGGGTTCAATGTTTTCGGAGAGCAGTTCAATCACCTCCTGAACACTGTCGGTTATGGCGCCTAATACAATCGTTTCATCATTCACTTTAACTTCCAGCACGATAATGCTGGTATCGACCGTCGGTTCTACCGCAGGCAGCCCGAATTTCAGACGCATATCGATAACCGGAACAACTCCCCCCCGGAGATTGATTACACCCCGCATAAACGGGGGGGTTTTGGGTACTTTTGTTATGGGCACAAGTTCAAGGACTTCCTTTACTTTAGAGACGTCGATGGCATATTTTTCATTCTCAATGGAAAAGGTAAGATACTGCCCGATGGCTTGGATGATATTATCACTCATAAATCGACTCCTTACACTTTAAAATCTATCGAAATCGGCATCTGAAAGCTCCGAGGCCATTAAGGCCGGGGTTTCCTTTTTCTGATAACTTTCATCTTTCACTGTCTTCTCTGTTTCTATCTGCTTTTTCTCTTCGGTTTTTTTAGGGAGAGTTATGCCGGTGCTCTTTCCTTTTTCGTGGACAATAAGTTTTTTCCTGCTTTTCGTTTCCTGGCTATCCAGCTTGAAAAATGAAACCGCTCCCTGCAGTTGTTCCGCCTGCCCGGCCAGCTCTTCCGAGGTGGAAGCCATCTCCTCCGAGGCGGAGGCATTCTGCTGTATTACCTGGTCCAGTTGGAGAATGGCTTTATTGATCTGGTCGGCACCGTTATTCTGTTCGGCACTGGCCGCGCTGATCTCCTGTACAAGTTCCGCCGTCTTCGTAATATCCGGCACCAGGTTTGCCAGCATCTCTCCGGCTTTCTCCGCCGCCTTTACCGTTTTAGCCGACAGTTCGCTTATCTCACCGGCCGCGCTTTTGCTCCGGGCGGCAAGTTTGCCGACCTCCGAGGCCACCACCGCAAATCCTTTCCCGTGCTCACCAGCCCGGGCCGCCTCGATGGAGGCATTGAGGGAAAGCATATTCGTCTGCCGGGCTATTTCCTCGATTATCGAAATTCTGGCGGTAATTTCCTTCATGGCCGCCACCGCTTCCGTCACCGCCTTGCCCGACTCGGCTGCATCCTGGGCGACCTTCCTGGATATTTTTTCGGTTTGCGAGGCATTGTCGGCATTCTGCTGGATATTGGCACCCATCTGTTCCATGGAGGAAGAGACTTCTTCCCCCGCGGCCGCCTGCTGGGTGGCGCCCTGGGATACCTGCTGCGCCGTAGCACTCAACTCTTCGCTGCCAGACGACACATTCGCGGCTGAAGCCTGAACCTCGCCGACCACCTCCCGGATACTTTCAACCATCTTTTTCATGGCCGAGAGAAGCTGGCCCGTCTCATCCTTGCCCCGTTCCTTGATATCGAGGGTAAGGTCGCCCTCTGCCAGGGAGTTGGATACTTTTACACTTTCCTGCAAGGGGTTTCGTATGCTCCGGGTTATTACCCAGGCCAGAAGCAAGGCGATACCTATTCCAATGAGAGCTACAATGACCGCAAGCATTATTGTCTGCCGGATAACCGTATCAAAGAGCACATCCGCCTCGGCTGCTTCCTGCTCATGTAAAACCATAAAGTCATCGAGGGGTGTGATGGTTAGCTGTCTGATTTCATCGGCCCTGGCATCCAGCGCTCTTACTTTTTGGCTGTCGGCTACAGCTTTCTCGACTTCCTGGCTGATGGACTCGGCAAAACTTTCCACAATCTCCACCAGCCTGGTACGGTAGACATCCAGTTCAGCGTCCAGGCTGCTCAACGCCCGTAAATCTCCGCCCGCGGCAAGGAGCGGCAGCATCCTGTTTTCAAAATGGCTGATAAAATTGCCGGCTGCAGTTTCAAACTCAGCCGCGCGTTCTTTTTCAAGATCCGTATCGGCCAGCGCTTTAAAGGTCGCTGCATCCTGCTTTATGTCTTTCTTGATCTGCTCAATCTCCCGGCGTGCCTCGGTAATATTCCGGTTTATCTGGGCATCCGCCATAAGCGTGTAGATTTTGGCGACCCGAATTTCAATCTCTTTCACGGCCAGGGCGTCTTGCGCTCGTTCCTCGACCGTATCGCTCTGGTACAGAAGGGGGAGCATTTCCTTTTCGAATAATTCGATATACTGTTTAAGGTTGTCTTTATAGTCTTTGGCTATTACTTTCTCTGCCTCAATTTCAGCCAGTTCACCTATTTTAACTTCCTCAGCCTCCAATATTTTTTTCAGTTCCGCGAAATCTTTCCGGGTCTGGTCGAAATCCCGGTTGATGATGGCATCGGTAATTACAGGATTTACATTGCCAAGGTTTATCAGAGCCGTATCAATTTCAGCCGCATCCTTCGACCTTTGGGCACCGGCATCCTGCAAATCGCGGAGTTTTATAAAGTTTAGTACCATGTATACAGAAATCGCCGCGAAAATAACCACCACGATTATAAAACTTAAGAAAAGTTTTGTTCCGATCTTCAAATCCGCAATTTTCATTCCCTCCTCCTTGGCTGACAAACTTACTCCCTGCCTGAAATTTTAGGCCCGATCAATCGGTTGAAGGTTTCAGCCGTTAAATACTTTTCAGAAACCGCCAGGCCTCCATACCGCCGCACCTCATCGTGCTGCTCAGTCGAATAGCTGTTGGTTACAATAAAAAGCGTACTCTTTATCCTATTATGGCTCTTGATTCTCCTCAAAAGCTCAATCCCATTTATGCCGTTCATAACGAGATCAATGATAACGGCATCGTATTCTTCCACCCTGCAACGCTCAATCGCCTTTTTAAAATCCGTCTCGGTCATAATCCGGTGATTGCCTACATTGAGCTGTTTTACCATGTATTGCAAATAGCGTTCATTATCATCGATAATCAGAATATCCATCGGCATCCTTTAAATTTCTTTAAGCTATTACCAGCAATAGGCATGCCAGCCAGCCTCCTTTAAAAGCGCATCGACCGTATGAGAAGTAATTAATTTATCAGCAAAGAATTAGAGTTCGATTGGATCTACCAGGCCTGAATGGCCGAAATGAAACTGTCTGCTCGATATCGAGCATGCGAGCGCATAAAACGGGCGATAACGAGCGACAAAGATATAACCACTTAGTCTTAAAAAGTAAGCCCGTATTTCCTTAATTTCCTGTCAAGAGCATGCCGGGTAATTCCCAGCAGTTCGGAAGCCCTGGTTTTATTATTTCCCGCCCGTTGTAACGCTTCACGTATATAGAGCAGTTCCACCTTTTTAAGGTTAAGGTTACCTGTGATCGATGGGGTATCTTGCTGTTCGAAGCCGGCGGAAAGATCGGGAAAATAACGCGCCTCCAGGGGGCCGGTTTCATACAGAATTAGAGCGCGTTCCACCAGGTTTTTTAGTTCCCTGATATTCCCGGGAAAATCGTAGTGATAAAAAAGATTAAAAACAGTATCACTGATTTCTGGAACTCTTTTATTGAATTTCAATGCATAGTGTTTAACATAATGTTCCACCAAAAGGGGGACATCTTCCCGTCTGTCTTTCAACGCCGGTATATCGATTTCCAGGGTATTCAACCTGAAATACAAATCCGACCGGAACCTGCCGGTTTTTAAAAGGTCTTTTATGTCTCTGTTTGTCGCCGACACTACCCTCACATCAATCGGTATTTCCCTGTTGGAGCCTACCCTCCTTAGTTTTTTTTCTTCCAGGGCTCTTAAGATTTTGGCCTGCATTTCAAAAGCCATATCCCCGATCTCATCAAAAAATAACGTACCGCCGTCGGCCTCCTCGAAATAGCCTTTCCGTTCATCCTCGGCCCCGGTAAAGGCGCCTCTTATAAAACCGAACAGCTCGCTTTCGATCAAAGACGGTGAAAGAGCGGAACAGTTTACAGGCAGGAAACAGCGGTCCTTTCGGCTGCTGGCAAAATGTACAATCCGGGCGATAAGTTCCTTTCCCACCCCGCTCGGACCGGTTATCAAAATATTCGTATCGTTATATTCGGCCGCCTTCAATGCCAGTTCAATGACCTTCTTGATGGAATCGCTTTTCCCGATTACATCGCCGATGTCCTTTTCCAGGTCTTTGGACAAATAGGAAAATCTTTGTTCGGCGATTTTTAGTTTTTCATTTAACAGTATAAACCGGTTGGTTCTCTCAATTGAGGCCTTGATATCCAGCAGGCTCATGGGTTTGTAGAAATAATCGAAGGCGCCGTATTTTAACGACTGCAAGATGGATTCCTGGTCTCCCTGGCCGGTGATCATAATAACTTCAATATGCGAATCTCCTTCTTTTATCCTTTTCAACACCTCGATTCCGTTCATCTCCGGCAGGTTGATATCGAGAAGCACGATATCAATTTTTTCCTTATCCATAATTGTAAATGCCTCTGAGGGAATAGAGGCGGTATGCACCTCGTAATTATTACGGATAAGGAATTTTTTTATTTGATTTCGTATCGGCTCTTCATCATCCACTACAAGAATCTTTAAAGCATCCACTTCTTTTCTCCATCAGGCCGCCGGAATAGTTATTCGAACATTTGTATAATGATTTTCTTCACTTGAAATATCGATATTGCCTCCCATTTCCTTAATTATTCCGTAGGTTATAGATAATCCTAGCCCGGTACCTTTATCGACCGGTTTTGAAGTAAAAAAGGGATTAAAAACATCCTTAAGAATCTCCGGAGGAATACCAATCCCACTATCCGAAATTTCCAGGCAAACCCGGTCCATGGCGTTATATCCATGGATAGTAATTATCTTTTGATAATCATCACGATTTATCCTTTGCGCTTTTTCCTCAAGCGCGTCTTTGGCATTTGAGAGGATATTTAACACCACTTGCTCAAATTTATAAATATTGCCCCGCACCGGCTTTAAATCATCTTCCA
>JBFMGN010000168.1:0-6886 GCA_040752435.1 Spirochaetota bacterium | reverse complement strand
GTCAAAAAGGGGTGAAGGTCTTTTTCTAAGTATTCAGTCTGCTTGGGAAGTATTGTGGTTTCATCCTGTGCCTGTTCAATCAAATTTAACTCATCATTTTGTACAAGTTTTTTAAGATGAAAAAGTTTCGGTCTTGTTCCTACTTTGATGAAAGGGCTGTCTTTTCGGTCTCTTACATTACAATAAAGCTGTGCTCCCAACGTCGCCCATGGAGTTTTCCCCTGACTATGAAGAAGTGTAGCATAGCCTTTTTGCTTGGCAATCTCCCAAATATTAGTAGCAGACAATGGTTTCTTTTCTTCTTCAAGAATTCGCTTTGCCAGTTCAATAAATGTCAGCTTTTCCATTTGTCGCCTTAATTATCTTACACATAACGACTGAGCTGCAACGCCGCATCAGTCCGGCACATCACTCTACTTCAATCCAGTAGTCCGTGCCAAGTGGCCTTCTAACTGTCAGCGTCAGCGATTTGATACTTATAAAGGCCTCTCCCAGTGGTGGTACTATGCGGACACTACAAAACCTATCCTAAGGAGGAAACTTTATGAGATTCTATACGTATCAGCATCAATTCGATTGCGGAATCGACCTGCACGCAAGGTAGGGGGGCACAATTTCAAAAAACTAAGGGGCTAAAGTGGCAGCATAATAAGTAACCGTTTGTAGTCGACACTACGCTGAGCTTAATCATATTTTTGCGATCGATGCCACTACTATGAGTTAACAGTTTCACTTAAATATCTACGTCCGGGGGTTGACCTGACATATTTACTGTCATAATGTTGCGCTTGAGGTAGAGAATGAAAATCCTGATCATAGGCGGAGCAGGATATATAGGGAGCCATGTTACAAGGGCTTTACTGGATCTGGGGCACACGGCGACTGTTTATGACAATATGTCGTCAGGCAAAATGGAAAACCTTTTCCCCGAATCGGACTTTGTAGCCGCGGATATACTGGACTTTTCTACTTTGCTGGATACCGCCAAGCGGGGCTTTGAAGCAATAATTCACCTGGCTGCCTTTAAGGCAGCCGGGGAATCCATGCTAAAGCCGGAAAAGTATGCCGTCAATAATATAACGGGTACGATCAATATCCTCAATGTCGCCGCGGAAGCGGGGATAAAATATATCGTTTTTTCATCATCCGCCGCAGTGTACGGCGAACCGGCTTACCTTCCAATGGACGAAAAGCATCCCACCAATCCTGAAAATTTCTACGGCTTTACAAAGCTTGAAATCGAACGTCTTTTGTCCTGGTATGAAAAACTAAAAGGTATAAAGTATTCGGCCTTAAGATATTTTAATGCTGCCGGGTACGACCGGAAAGAGAGGATAAGGGGGCTGGAGCAAAATCCGGCGAACTTGCTGCCGGTAATTATGGAAGTCGCGGCCGGTAAAAGGGAGAAGCTGTTCATTTTCGGCTGCGATTATCCGACCAAAGACGGCACGGGGATACGAGACTACATTCATGTGACGGATCTAGCTTCAGCTCACATAAAGTCCCTGGAATATCTGCTGCGCACTAATACCAGCCTTACGGTGAATCTGGGCAGTGAAACAGGCTTAAGCGTTATAGAGATTCTCGAATGCGCCCGTACAATTACCGGGCGGCCTATCCCGGCGGAGTTTACGGAAAGAAGGCCCGGCGACCCCGCGAAACTGGTGGCATCTTCCAGAGAGGCACTGCGGTTGCTCGGTTGGAAAGCGGAACAGAGCAGCGTTGAAAGCCTTGTAGCCTCCTCTTGGAATGTCTACAAACATTACATATAACAACTAGTGGAGAGATTTTTGGCTGGAAACACTCAGCGCGAATTCCATCTGCAACCTAAATTAAACCGGTAAACGTTTCAATCTCCATGCCCGAACCGCATCAATTCTCCTTCTTCAGCAAGGATTGACGCGTAGGATTGCTTTTTCGCTGTATTCGGTCTAATATACTGGCAGAAAATATAGGTGCAGGGAAGTTGAGTGATCGGGTTGCATATGGGTAGCAGCACGGTAAGGAAGGTCGTTTTTATACCAGGTCTCGAATTGGCGGACGGCTTCTATCACAACGTGGTCGGGACCATCCTGCAAACACACTTTCCACAACTCCACTATTCCGCCGCCTTGATAGGCAGTGGATCAGAGGTGCCTGGCTTTGATTCGGCGATGTCAATAGACCACCACTGGGGTCCTCGCTGCCAGGTGTTCTTATCCGATACTGACTATCAGACTGAAAGGGACACCATTCGGCTGACGTTAAGCAGGAACCTGCCTGCCACGTACCGAGGCTTTCCGACAAACCCCTGGGGATAACGGCGAATCTACCGACTGAGGCTACATTTTGAAGAGGAAGCGTCATGCCCAACGTTGTTCTACAAACCGAAAAATTGACCAAAAGTTACGGTTCGCTCGCGGCAGTGAAGAACTTGACCCTGGAGGTGTACGAAGGCGAAGTGTTCGGCTTTTTAGGGCCGAACGGGGCAGGCAAGACTACTTCTATCAATATGATATGTGGCCTGCTCAAACCAGATGCCGGACAAGTCATTGTATTCGGCGTGCCGATTGTCAACGACGATAACAGTATACGCGCTCATGTGGGCGTGTGTCCCCAGAATATTGTCCTCTGGGGACGGTTGACCTGCCTCGAGCAGTTACAGTTCATCGGCCAGATGTACGGGCTAAAAGGACGGGATGCCCGCCAAAGGGGCGCACATTTATTAGAGGAACTCAACCTGCTCGACAAGCGGAACAGGCAGGCGCACACGCTTTCGGGCGGTATACAGCGGCGCCTCAACCTGGCGATGGCACTGGTTCATGACCCCGATATCGTGGTGCTGGACGAACCGGAAGCCGGACTCGACCCGCAAAGTCGCGTCCAAGTACGCGAGTACATCAAATCGCTGGCGCGGAAAAAGACGGTTATCCTGACCACGCACAATATGGATGAAGCCGACCGTGTGGCGGATCGCGTCGCGATTATTGACCACGGCGGACTGTTGGTGCTGGATACACCCGCGGCGCTCAAACGTCGTGTGGGGGAAGGAGATGTGCTGGAGATTGGCTTGAACGGCGATACAACCGTCGGTGAAACAGCATGTGCAGCGCTGGCGCGGCTTGTTCATCCATCCACCGTGCAATTCGCACATGACACGTTGACCATACGAACCTTGAACGCGGTAGCAATGCTGCCCGCGCTCATCGAGGCATTGTCCCGCGCGAGCTTGCAGGTCGGCGAGGTGCGGCTGCGTGAGAATACGCTGGAAGATGTATTCATTCAGCTTACCGGACGGAGGCTACGCGAATGAAATGCCTGGCTGTGTTCCGCAAAAGCCTGAAGGAACAGACACGCGACCTTCTCATGCTGGTCTTAAGCCTGGTGTTTGCCCCGTTCTTCGTGTTTCTGTACTGGCTGTTTTTCCCCAGCGGTTCGACCACTTACGATGTGCTGGTCTTGAACAACAACATCAGTGTACAAACGACAGAGGGTACAGCGCTCCCGGCAGGCGATCAAGCCGTCGCCGCATTGGAAGGTGTAACGTACGCGAACGGGAATCCGTTATTGAATGTCAGGCCTGTGAACGACCGCGCGGAAGCAGAGACGCGCTTGAGGAATCGGGATGCGGCCGTGTTAGTGATTATTCCCGCCGATTTCTCGCGTGCGATTCAGGCGGCGCGCGAGAGACATCAACCGATCAGCACTTCGGTCATTCTCGTCGGCGACCTCACCAATCCCTATTACACTGTAACAGCCGTGATGGTGATGAGCACGCTGGATCAGTACATCCAGAATACGACGGGTGAGACGCGCGCTGTTCAGTTCATAGAACAACCACTCGGTGCCTCCGGCGCGCGTTCGGAGTTCGAGACTTACGTACCAGGGCTGCTGGTTTTCGCGGTGGTGATGCTCGTCTTCCTGGCCGCGATGACGGTCACGCGCGAGGTCGAAGCCGGGACGCTGCGCCGTTTGCATATCACCCGGATGACTTCGCTAGACTTGCTGGGCGGTGTCAGTGCCTCGCTCATTCTGATCGGCGTGGCTCAGGTAGTCCTGACTTTCCTCACAGCCTGGGTGTTGGGCTTTCGCAGTCAGGGTCCGTTGTGGGTCGCGATCCTTGTCGGTATCGTGACCAGTTTTTCCATCATCGGCGCAGGTCTGGTCGTGGCCTGTTTCTCGAAGACCGTCACCCAGGCGTTTCTCGCAGCCAGCTTCCCGATGGTGCTCTTCATGTTCTTCTCGGGTGCCATCTATCCTGTACCAAAGGTTCCGCTGTTCAACCTGGCTGGTCGTACGATTAACTTGTACGATATCCTGCCGCCAACGCACGCGGTCGTGGCACTGAACAAAGTGCTCACCCTGGGCGTGGGGATAAAAGCTGTAGCCTACGAATTGACCGCTCTGCTCATCCTATCGGTGATGTACTTCGCTGTCGGAGTCTGGTTATTCAAGCGCACTCATTTGAGAGCTCTATAGATCTGGCAAAAGCTCCCCAAATGAAATTAATACAGGCCGTCGACCATATTGACAGGATCACCAACGGAGGTGTTTTATAGGGGCAATGGATCAAAAGCACAATTATTCAATAAACCTTGATGTCATGTGGCGGCTTCAGCGACTCCGACAGGCGACAAAATACCGGAGAACAGTATAAAGTATTAGTATATGAACGTTGCATATGATGTTCAGGTTGACAATGTCTGCTTTAGTTACCCGGAAGAAAAGATATCGATCTTTAATAACTTATCACTCAAAATTCCTCACGGTGTCGTCTCTTTCATGGGTCAGAACGGCATAGGTAAATCCACCCTCCTGTTATTGTGCGGTGGACGGATTCTTCCAAACTCCGGGGATGTAACCATCCTGGGTAAAAACACAAAAGCATTTAAAGATGAGGAGGAGAAGAATGAGTTTGCATCTTTCATCTACCAAAACATGGAATTTGAAACTGAAGACTCTATTGGTACTCTTTTGAATTTTGTGTACGAAAGCGGTTTCTGGGTTGAAAAAGATCCATCGCTGATAAAAATTTTGATCGATACATTCGAGCTTAAGCATGTGCTTACAAAAAAAACACAGGAAATATCCAAGGGTGAACTCCAGCGAACAATTATTGCATTTGGTATCCTCTACGGGTCGAAAGTTGTTTTAATGGATGAGCCCATCTTTGCCCTGGAAAATTACCAGAAAGAAAGAACAATGAAATTCCTCATGGAATTTGCCCGGGAAAACAACGTCAGCCTCTATTATTCCGTGCACGAACTTGATATAAGCCGGAGATACTCGGAATACCTGGTTTTGTTTTTTAAAGATGGAACGATAAAAACAGGCCCGACTCATGAACTATTAACGAGGTCTAATTTAGAAGAAGCCTATCAAATTCCATACGGTCTGCTTTACAACAAAGAGTATCTTTACCGCTGGAACCTGATGGCCTTAAACGATAAAGAACGCGACCGGAAAAAAGGGCAGGATCATCCTGTTCAAAACTGAATACGCCAATACAGAGATTACAATTAATACATTCGGAGGTTTGTACCTGATCAAGAGATTCCACAGGGATATTAACCGGGCAGGCTCGATTACAGGCCATGCAATTTTATAGAGTAAACGTTGTATCAGCAGTAACACTGCTTTACATGTAATAATTAATATCATAGAAAAAAAGGATAAAAGCGGGATTGTTCCACTTTTATCCTGTAATGAAGGGTAATTCTATCGGGTGTTACCAGCACCAGCCACCGCGCGGCATACCGTAATACCCGCCATAGCCGCGCATCGGTCCCCGTCCGGGTGTACCATAATTCCACATCATATAACCCCGGCCGGGACCAGGAAAATCTCCCAGATCATATTCCTTTCCGCCTACCTTCGCCTTTACAACCTGAAGATATAACTCATCGTTATCCGCAGTCCACCTGGGTCCAGGCATCAGGTAACCTTCGACCGTCGCCTCATCACCTTCTTTAATGTCAATACTGTAGGTGAAATAGCGTGGAATCATCAGTTCGTATACTTTCCCATCGCTGGTTTTAAGTTCCGGAAAGAAAGTATCTTTGAAATAGACTTTACCGGTCGCTTTCACCTTTTCAAACGCGGCTGGGTAGCTGCCGGGAAAGCTTTGATCTTCGGCCTGTCCTTTTGCAAAACTGATTCCAGCCGCAAGGACCACTAATGCTATTACTAACACTATTTTTTTATTCATCTCATTCCTCCTGAATAAGTTATATGTTGTATCTAGCAATATTTATGCCAACTATCTACTAAAAGATATATTTTGCTATCTATTTTCCAAAAATATCCGCAATTGACCGTGGAATTTCATCGAAAAAAAGAGGTTTTCAATAGCAGTATTCACTTGATGTGGGAAATTTTTTCTCAAGCCCGGCTATATAGGAAAAATTTTCCTTAAGCGGCCACCAGACTCTCCCTCCACCCGGCTTGCCGAAAGACGCTGCGATTAACGAGAAATCCCTCTAGCTGTCAGTATTTTTCGTATATCCGTAATTGCATTTTCAAGTTGGAAGTACAGTTTTTTAATATCTTTTACATTATTTTCCTGGGCGACAGTTTCCATCCGCTTTACGATCTCGAGGGCAGATACCGCACCGATATTCGCCAGGAAGCCTTTAAGGGAATGAGCCAGTTCTTTTATCCTTTCAGTACTATTGCTCATGAGAGCGGCGCGAATCATCTGGAGACGGGCGGGAGCATCGTCAAGAAACAAACCATACAGCTCTTCAGCGAGTTCCTTATCCCCGCCCAAACGGTTTAAGGTATCTGCAAAATCTAAAATGGTTTTTTCTGGGAGCGGGATAGCGGCACCCTCAATCTTTAACCCGGGAAGGACACTTTTCTCTTTCCGAATCAGATTATTAATTTTCTCAATTAGTTCATCCCGGTT
>JBFMGN010000167.1:0-6904 GCA_040752435.1 Spirochaetota bacterium | reverse complement strand
CATCCCAGGTAACCTCAGAAAAATCCTCAAGAATAATACCGCTTACGCGGGGCAAAACGGGGAGGAAAGAAGCATCGATTGTTTTGGATAAAATAACAAGGTTTATCTCCTCTTTCAAGTGCTCTGTTACATCGGCGGGACTTATGACTTTTGCAATCCTGCCGGTACAAACATCGCCGAAACCGCGCTCGCCTTTGTTCAGAACATTGCACACCTGATAAACCTTAATCATATTAATCATAATAGGTGAGTGAATCGGAACGCCGGCTACCATTACTACTTTCTCAAAATTTTGCACATACCCTTTCTCAATGGCTGCCCTTAAGGAGTTGTTCAGCATTTCGTCGGAGTTAAGGGCAAGATCCCCTAAAATTGGAAATACTCCCCAATAGAGAAGAAGCTGCTTCAGCACCTGCTCGTTTGGAGTGACAGCGATAATGTTCTGCATCGGCCGGTATTTACTTATCAGTTTTGGTGTGGAACCCCGTAAAGTAGGGGTGATAATAGCGGCAGCCTCAATCTCCCGTGCTGCGAGAAAAGCTGCTTTTGTCACGGCTCTGGCAATGTCACCGCCGGCTTCACCAAATCTGAAGTACTTCTTCGCCTTATCCGCATATTCGGCGGACGCCTCGGTTGCGATGGCGATTTTGTGCATAGTTTCAACTGCAAGAACAGGATACCTGCCGCTGGCGGTCTCCCCGGAAAGCATTATGGCATCGGTACCGTCAAAAATAGCGTTAGCTACATCCGTAGATTCCGCCCTGGTGGGTTTGGGATTATGGATCATTGAATCGAGCATCTGGGTGGCGGTTATTACCACTTTATTCTGGGCATTACACTTTCCAATAATCCGTTTCTGGACAAGTGGTATTTCTTCCGTAGGAAGCTGGACTCCCAGGTCACCCCTGGCTACCATGATACCGTCAGACACACGGATAATCTCCTCTATATTATCGAGACCTTCCTGGTCTTCAATTTTCGCAATAACAAGAATATGAGAGTTTCGACTATTCAGAATTTTCCGTATCTTGATAACATCTTCCGGTTTTCTTATAAAGGATGCGGCAATATAGTCCAGGTTTTCATCGATGCCGAAGAGGATATCACTTTCATCTTTCTCGGTAATCGCAGGCAGGTTTACCCGAACACCCAAAATATTCATATTCTTTTTTGAACCAATCTCGCCCCCGCTTTTAATGATACAGTGGGTAAGTTTTCCTTCAACCTTTTCAACTTCCAGGTCAATCAATCCGTCGGCGATAAAGATATGCTTACCCGGTTTAATCTGTTCAGGCAGAGCCTTATATGACACACTTAAAAGCCTTTCAGTCCCTTCCACCTCGTCAACGGTCAATGTAATTTTATTATCCCGAACAAGATTTATGGTACCGTCATTTTTTATATTGCCTGTCCTGATTTCCGGCCCTTTGGTATCGAGCAGAAGGGCGACGGGAATACCTGTTTCTTTACCGGCCTTTCGCACAATGTTCATTCTTTGTCTATGCTCTTCATGGTCACCATGAGAAAAATTAAACCGTGCGACATTCATGCCGGCGATAAGCAGTTTTTTCACTATTTCAATTTCTTGAGTGGCCGGCCCCATGGTGCATACGATCTTGGTTTTACGCAACTGCATCGGTATTTCCCTGTATTGTTTGTTCCTCTATCTGTTATAACTGATTTCCACCCTCCTGTACAGCACCTTGGTTTTATACTCAACAAATGAAGGCATTGATGTGGATCAAGAAAAAGGCTATTTTTGTTGTATGGATATTGCAGGACTGCTGCGGCAGAATGAATTTTTCAAGGAATTCTCAAAACGAAACCTGGTATTACTGGCCGAGATCTGTATACCAAAAACGGTGAAAAAAAGAGAAACTTTATTCATAGAAGGGCAGGAAGGTAACTTTATGTTTTTCCTGGTCAGGGGAAATATTCAGGTTTTTAAAACGAGCCCCGAGGGTCGGGAAATAGTAATCAAGGTTATCAAACCGGGGGAAATTTTTGCCGAAGTGATTTTATTCGAGGAGAAACACTACCCCGCCAGCGCAGTGGCGCTGAAAGAAAGCCATGTCCTGCTTATCTCGAAACGACAGATGTCCTGCCTTCTTGTAAACGAATCCTTCAGGAACGAGTTCATCTGCATTTTGATGAAAAAACAGCGGTATCTCGCCGACAGGATTTATTATCTCACAGTCCATGATGTTGAAGACCGGTTCTTCCATTTTCTCGAGGAGCAGTACGGCATTAAAAACGAATATAAAATGACCCTTTCCAAAAAAGACATTGCGGCTGCGATAGGAACTACCCCGGAGTCACTCTCCAGGCTGCTCCTGCGCCTTAAAAATGAAAAAAAACTATCCTGGGAAGGCAAGCTTGTACATCTTTCAGAGGGGTTCTGGGAACACCGTGAATGTTATAATCCGCCTCGATAATCTTTTCCATCATAGCACCTGTAAGACTTTATGTGCCAGTGCCTTGCCGGAATCGGTAAGAAACATCGTCTGAATGATTGTTTCCAGGTCAGCCGCCGAGCGTGTTTCTGCGGCTTCACGAATATTAACCAGGCAGTCGGCATCGTAGACTACCTTGAAATTGACGGTATCAATCTTGCCGGGTGAATGATGGTGACCTATTATTTCACAAATTTCGTCGATATCTACTAGCTTCAAGCCGGCCTTCAAAAGTATACCCCGGGCAATAGGCGGACCTTCCTCCTCCTGATACCGGCCGGCGGAAGATCCGTACTTTTCTTCCGCCGCCTTTATCCCTACGTCATGGAGAATACTCGCCGGAATTACGATATGCCAGTCAGCAAACTCGCTCTGAAGGAGCTGCTCTGCGTATGCCAGTACATCTTTTGCATGGGCGATACGTTTCTCATCCTGCCCGAAATACTTTTCAAGAGCTTCCAGAAGTTTCAGCTTAATACCCCTGGCTCTGTGGCGCATATAGGCCTCATACTTGTCCTCGCCGACACACTCCTTCCCGTATTTACACCAGTCTAAACAGCTTAAACTATTATTTTTGAACACGACAGTCCGGCATTTCGAACAGGCGCCTCTCAACTCGTCGGTCCATATTTCCACCTCTTCGCCGCAAGAGGGGCATACGAAGATCTCAGGTGCTGGCTGGCGGAGAAGCTTCGATCCGGGGCAGAATGAATGCTCCATGGAAGACTCCTTTCAAGAAAGATTGAGGGTTTAAAGCGGTACCCATCTCTCCTGTAGTTTATCTCCCTTAAGGCCTATGATGATATTCTTAACCGGGACCTTGCGCTCCGCTTTGGAGGCCGCATCCATTGCCATCTGAAGGAGACCGCCGCAGCAGGGAACTTCCATCGTAATAACCGTAAGAGTATTAATCTGCGCCTCATCAATCCAGGCGCGTATTTTCTCAGTATACACCTCCTGGCCGTCATCAAGCTTGGGACAGGCGATGGCAATTGTCTTGCCTTTCAGGTATTCGGAATGAAACCCGCCGAAGGCATATGCCACGCAATCGGCCGTCAGAATAACATCCGCTCCCTGGAAATAAGGCGCCATGGGGTTGACCAGATGGAGTTGAATCGGCCATTGCCTTAATTCCGATTTAACGGCTGCCACACTGCTTTCCTGGCCGTTATCGGCCTCTTTCTCCCGCAAATCCAGCGTTCTGGAACCGGGGCATCCTGAAAATTCATTCATAGTTTTATCTCCTTCTACAATATAAGATTGCTTCTTTATTATACCCGCACAAGAGGTGCAAGGTTATTCACAAATTCTTCATATCCCTTGATACCATCTCCAAACTCTCTATCGATCTTCATAAACTCACTGAAAAGATTCCCCACCTGGCTTAAGGAAAGGCATCTATCCATCCATGGATAGAGGATCTCGTCCTCTTTGCGTATATGTTCGGTTAAAAGCGAAGCATACGCTTCCAGGTGTTCTTTGACTGATTTAAGCCTCCCGTTGTCTAGGGCGTCGGCAATAGAGCGAACATGGCTGCGCGCCTCTTCGTGTTCTTTTAACATGGTAGTAATTATTTGAAGACTACCGTCGAAATACGAAAAAAGGACCTTCTCTTCCTTTGCATGATGAAACCTGTCTGCATATTGCCTGATAAACTCCAGAGACTCTTTTACTATGCCCGCTCCTTTGTGCAGGTCATTATCCAACTCACGTATTATCCAGGGGACAGAAGCTATAAGCTTTTTAATGTGGGTATGCTCATCCACAAGTTTTTTCAAGGGAGGCGAATAGGAACCACGGCTGCTTTGCCCTGATTTCCGGGTAATTCTTGGAATTTCCATCGGGCGGCCGGGATAAACTATCCTCGCGATCCTTCTCATAAGGGCGGCTTCATCCGCAACGGAAAGGTTATGAATCTCAATTATATCCCTCAGTAAACATGTTCCGAGCCCGCAGGAAGCACAACCGATGTTGTACTCATCGAGAATCTTCTGCACATCAGGATACTCATTTATAACCTCTTTTATATTCCGATCCAGAAATGTCATCATTCTTAAACCTCACACTCCATTATCTTTTAAATAAGTATAACGCTGCGTTAAAGATCCATCCTTGATGTGAATCAAGTTTTTCCTGTTTTTTTTCGCTTGTTACGTTCAGATATTGGCGCTATAACGATGTTATTGCATTATGAAACCATCCAGTAAACTGCCGGTTTATTTTCTGATAGTGACGATCAGCCTGGGATGTTCACAACAGAAAGTTCAATTCGATCCTGCTCCTCGGGCTCTGTTATTATCGAGAGAATTACACAAAAAAGAACGCAGCCTGGAAGAAGCCCTGGTTGATGAAAAAGCGCGTGCAATTGCAAACTCCATGACCATTGAAGAAAAATGTGCCCAGGTTTTAATGATTGGGGTAGACGGCAAAAAAGAAGTCCATCCGAAAACGAAGGAAATTTTTAAAAGAGTTCCTGCCGGTGCGGTTATTTTATTCGGATTTAACATCTCCGAAGACATTAACGAAGTCTTTAACTTTGCGGGCAGCCTCCAGGAAACAGCTCTGGATACAGGTGCAAAGATTCCGCTGTTCATTGCTGTGGATCATGAAGGCGGGACGGTATTCCGCTTCAAAAAAGGCATGACCCACCTGCCATCTGCAAGCAGCCTCGGCTTAACCGGTAACCCATTACTCGAAGAAAAGCTGGCGGAAATTGCCGGAAAAGAACTTAGGGCGGTGGGCATATCGATGAATCTTGCCCCGGTCATGGAGGTTTTATCAAGCAACAATAGTTCCTTCCTGGGAACCCGATCCTTTGGCAGGGATACGGAAACAGTCTCAACAATGGGCGGCGCATTTATCGAGGGGATGCAGCGGGGCGGTGTGCTGGCGACGGCAAAGCACTTTCCGGGAGGAAGCAGCGTCGACCCTCATAAA
Organism: Spirochaetota bacterium; assembly: GCA_040752435.1. Taxonomy (GTDB): domain Bacteria; phylum Spirochaetota; class Spirochaetia; order SPDA01; family JBFMGN01; genus JBFMGN01. The sequence goes on along the minus strand of JBFMGN010000167.1, from coordinate 1,514 downwards.
AGCCTGCCGGAAATGAAGGCAACCTCCATGGAGATATTCAACGAAATAATCCTTCCCTTTAAAAAGGCAATAGCGGATTATCAGGTTGGAGCAATCATGCTGTCCCACATAATGATACCGGCGCTTGATCCTGATAATCCTGTAACGGTCTCCGAGAAAATCATTACCGGCGTATTACGTAACCGATTGGGTTTTAATGGGATTGTTGTAACCGACGACCTGAAAATGAAAGCCTTGATCAAGGACTATCCTCCTGGCGATTCCGCCGTCAAAGCCTTGCAGGCCGGCGCCGACCTGCTCATGATAACGGGCGGACAGAATTTAGTTGAGATTCATCACATAATATGTGAGGCTGTCCGGAGTGGCAGCCTCCAGGTTAAAAGGATTAATGAAGCCGTAAGAAGAATACTTCGTGAAAAAATACGTTATAACCTGTGGGAAGCCGTGACGCCTGAACTGCGGGCCGCCCGCTTCTTGCAGCTCCCGGAGCTGATCAAAGAAGGAGAGGGAATACTCCAGAAAGCGGGGTTTGGAGCGCACTAAGCCGCCTAATCACCTTCACAATGGGAGAGAAAAAAATCTCACAGTCGAGTTCACAAGAATCACAGATAAAAGTTGTACACAGAGGAAAAAGAGAATTCCCCGTTTTAATAAGGTACAATCAAAGGGCTCATTAGGATGGTGACGGAAGGATTCCCCTGCACTATTCTGTCTGGTCCCCTGGCCGGCACGACATCATCATACACGATTGCTTCAAATGTGATCCAGTGGAATGCCGAAGCGCTGTCTGGGCTTGTCATTAGTCAACTGGTGAATAAGCGAGCGCCGCTGCTCGTCTACATTGGAGGCGGGCAGTTCGACATGCGCTCGCTCACTGCGCTATTGGGAACGCCTGAGGTGGCGTTGATGATAATAGCAGGAGCGCAGCTAGCCCGATTCTATGGAATCCCTTCGCATGCCTGCATCCCCTGCTCCGATTCCCACTGTCTGGATCAGCAGTTAGGGATCGAGAACATGATGCTTATCCTGGTTGGCCTCTTATGCAGAACCGACCTGATGGTGAACGCGGGGATGTTTGCGACCGGGGAGACTGCGGCGTTTGAACAACTGGTCATCGATAACGACCATTCGAGCCGCGTTCCGGCTTTCTCGATCAGAACCCGCGAGGCCCTGTCCCAATACATCAACGTATATTCGATTCCTTCGACTTGTTAAATCTTTCTTATTAAAATAATTTTAAATTCCTTGACATACATAGTACTTCTATGTATAATATTTCTATGGAAGTAGTTATAGGCTGCGATAAATATTCAATGAGTATTTACTGCAAAAACTCGGAGTAACAGCATGGCGATTCCCAAGGACCTGGTTGCCGCTTCTTCGACACCGATAATACTGGCCATTCTCAAGGAGCAGGAAAGCTACGGATACGCCATCATTCAGAAGGTAAAAGAGTTATCCCAAGGCAGGCTGCACTGGATGGACGGAATGCTGTATCCTGTGCTGCACCGCCT
>JBFMGN010000166.1:0-6970 GCA_040752435.1 Spirochaetota bacterium | reverse complement strand
TTAAGCTGGGGCACTGATTCTTTTACACTTCCGTCTTTCTCAAGTTTTGAAAAAATCGAAGAAGCAAGTTCCCGGGTGTCGGGTATCAGCTCCACGCTGGCCTTAAGCCTCGATTCGTACCGGATTTCCCGGGCGGTTGAAACGGCTCCCTCGGATATTCTTTTCGATAAAAATTTCTTCAATTTATCAGAGGAAATGAGAAATACACCTATATCGGCCAGATGCCGGCCCTCAAGCACTGTTCCTTCTTTTTCGAGAATAGGAAAGTGGATCGATACCGGCGGAAACTGCAGATCTGGAAAAATTGAACCGGCTTCAAGTATTGTTCTGTATTCCACCGACTGGTCGAGAAAATTGCTATTTTTTTTTCTGTCGGCCAGGAACTTCTGTTTCGCGAGAAGCTCTCTGCCTTCGTCACTTAAGCAGAATGAAGCGACCTCCTCCCTTATCCTCGAAAACTCGAGCAGTTTCAAAGTATGAGAAAAGATATCGTTGGTCTCAATTGATTCACCCGTCGCCATAGACCCCTTTTTTAAGTACCACGTCCTCAATGATCCTTACATAACTTTCATACCTGTCTTGGTGAATATTTCCGGATTCTACGGCGGAGATGACACGGCAGCCCGGCTCTTGAAGGTGAAGGCACCCGTGATACTCACAGTCGGTGGAATAAGGAGCAAAGTCCGGAAAATAATTTTTCAGTTCTTCCGATCCGATATCAAAGAGGTCTATTGCCCGAATTCCCGGAGTATCGATTATTCCTGCTTTATCATTGCACAGCACAAGCGAAGCCAGGGGAGTGGTGTGTTTGCCCCGGTTATATTTAACGGAAATAGCATCTGTACGCTGGTTTATACCGGGAATAAGGCGATTCAGCAAGGACGATTTTCCGACTCCCGATTGCCCGACCAACGCCACCAGCTTATTCGCAATTACTCTCTGTAATTCCATAATACCTCTTTCCCTAAGGGCAGAACAAAGAATACACGGTACGCCGATTTCTTCAAAGCTCTTGAGTCTGTTTTTAACGTCAACGCCGACGCCCAAATCAGTTTTATTCAAAACCAGTAAAGCCGGTATATTCTCTTTCATTGAGGTTATGATAACCCGGTCGAGGAAACGGGGCCGGAAGGGAGGAGCATCCGGCGATGTAACCGCGATAAGCAAATGAATATTGGCGGCGACTGCCTGGGGAGCCCGGCGCTTTCTGTTCCATCGCCTGAATGCATTTTCCCGTTTAAGACGTCCTATGATCATACCGCGATTCTGTTTTAAATCGATTTCTTCAAGCTCAACCAGATCCCCCGGTGCAAGAGGGTTATAATCGCCGATTGAATCCGCCAATATTTTCCCCCGGATTCTACATTCAAGTTTTTTTCCGCTGAAGTATACAAAATAGATATTATTAATTCCTGCCAATACTCTCCCGATCATACGCCCGGTAGTTGCCCTTCATATTTAAGATTGTACATTGCAGCGATTTTTCGATAACTGTCATTTTTACATTTATCGCCATCCCGCCCAATCTCCGGTTCGACCTTACAGTTAAGGTAAAAAGCAGCGGAATAATCCCAAGACCCAGGCTTTTCCGCATAATCTCTGTTTGATGTATCTGTTTTTGAGTTTACAATTCTCATTATCTGCTTCCCGACCCCTTCCCTGCTGTCTATCAAACGGACCGAGGTTCCCAGGGCATCTCTCAAGTACTTTTCCAAATGGATAAAATGAGTACATCCCAGAACTAAGGTGTCAATCTCCGCCTTTTTAAAGAACTCCACCGCACCCTGGATAAGCCGCATCCATTCGTCCTGGCCGGCAGTAAGCAGGTTGTCTTCAATGAAATCAACGAATGTGCTTCCGGCAAAGGTTACAACACTGCAATCCGATGCAAAACTCCGTATTAAATTTTCCAGATAAATAGTATGTACCGTCCTGTCGGTGGCGAGGATCCCTATCTTTTTAAACGCAGACCCTTCAGCGGCAGGCTTAACGGCGGGTACTACACCCACAAAAGGTATTGACGGATACCGCTTTCGCAATTCCGTCAGTGCAACGACGGAGGCGGTATTACAGGCTAAAGTGATCAGTTTAGGGTGGAACTGGATAATAACAGTCTGTACTAAATTACTGACAATCTCAACAATCTCTTCCGGCTGTTTTTTACCGTATGGAAAGTTTTCCCTGTCTGCGAGATAAACATATCTTTCGCCGGCCAGATTTTTTCTTGTCCATTCAAGATAGGGAAGACCGCCGATCCCTGAATCCAGAAAAACAATCGGATTATTATTCATCTCTGAAAAGTTTTTCGAACTGTGATCTGGCTTTCTTGCTCTTCTCTCTATCTTTATCCACCGCGCCTCTCGCTTCCGTCGCCAGGTAGAAGTACTCACAAAAGTTAGCTCGTTCTTTATCCCAGACCGGTTCCTGTATGGTCTCACGGCAGTCCCAGTAAGCCCCCGGTTCATAGAACTTACAATTGAGGCAGATTTTCAAATCTTTGCCGCATTGAGGGCATGTGCTTAATCTATGGATTTCAATCTCTCCAATTTTATGTCCGCAAAAATAACACATGAGTTAAGATAATACACTTTTCCAGGAGTTGCTTCAATGGGTATGATTTCATTATCCCCCTGTTTCACTTCGCCTACTTGTCTATCGTAATCATTTTTATTACCTTTAAGGGCATGTTTTCCTTTGCGGTCTGTGCAATTCCCGGATGCCATGAACGTGCATTAACCGAATCCTCCACTTGTTATAATCACCTCAATTCCCCGGAAGAGTATTATTCGCGCCTGGTAAAACTACTCGCCGAAGGAACCACTTTCAAAGATCTTAATTTAAGCCGGGTGGCGTTTAAAAATGTTGACCTTTCGAATAAGAGATTTTACGCGTGTAATTTTTCAAGTTCAACTTTTGATAACTGCAAATTAAATAAAACGCTCTTACGTTTATGTTTTTTTGATTTTTCATGTTTCTCGGGCTGCGGATGCAGAGAGACCGACATGCAGTCCTGTGTCTTCGCCGGCTCAACAATTTCCAACTCTGACTTTTCCGGATCAGATATCATGCATACAAATTTTAACGGTATTACGGCTGCCTTCTGCCAGTTCAGCGATTCGGACCTCTATTTTTCCCGCTTTGTGAAATCTTATCTTACAAGTGTTCGATTTATTGATTGTAATCTAAAAAAAGTCAATTTTGCGCGGGCCACCATGAACGATGTCAGCTTTAAATACTCGAATTATGAAGAGGCCGAATTTGAAAAGGAATAGCGATGAAATTTTTCTTTCACTTTGCCGTTTTTGGATTCTCTAATACCTATCTCGTAGGCCCGGAACAGGCAGGAGAGGCAATCCTTATTGATCCCGGGGTAATGGATGTGGAACTGCTGAAATTGATAGAGAAGAATAACTACTATATCACAACTATTCTCGTTACCCACTCGCATATCGCCCACATTCGTGGAATAACAACCCTCTTAAAAGTTTACAATGCCAGGCTCTACGGTGGGCTGCCGCGAATCCTGGATTTCGAGTCGGTTAAGCTGAAAGAAGGCGATGAGCCCACTCTGGCAGGCTTTAAAATACAGGTAATAGAGATACCGGGGCATTCCAGTGATTCCCTGGTATATAGAATCGGGGATATGCTCTTTACAGGTGATGCGCTTGGTGCAGGACGTATTGGAGATACCCCCAATGGATACGCCCATTCCATTTTGCTTTCAACCATCAAGGAAAAACTGCTTCCTCTGGAGGAAAATTTACTTATATTCCCCGGGCATGGTCCGCCTTCAACCCTGAAAGTGGAGAAACTTTTCAACCCCGCCTTTGAAAAATGATACCCGATACCCGCCCATGCCTGGAGGAAAATCCCCAACGGAATGAAGTTTGCGTACCCAACATCAAAAACCGATTAGGCAAGATTGAACAGTTTCTCAAATCGTTCTTCAGCCTGTTGGCGGGTAACCTGTAAAGCATAATCCGCACCAAATCCCTCAACAACAAATGATGCCGATACCGCCCCATAACAGGCTGCTTTTATGGGATCGCCCGTTTCTGCCAACCCAACCAGAAAACCTCCGCCAAACGAATCGCCCGCACCGGTGATATCGACGGCTTTGGTTTTATAAATCGGCACATCATAAGCCTTCCGTTGCCCGTTTAGATATACCTTGGCACCCCTTTCACCCATTTTGAAAGCTATATTGCGCGCACCGAGTGAAAAAAACCTTTCCGCCGCATCATCCGGTGAGATCCCGTCTCCCCAATATTCGAACGCTTCCTGTTCACTGGGAAGAACAAAGTTCGCCATGGACAAATCGGCAAGATCTTGCGGAGGCCGGCCACGCCTGATCCAGGGCATCAATGGCGGAGGATCGAGAATGATGTTTTTAACCCTCTCATGGAACAACCTCAGGCATTCGGCCTGATTGGCGTAAGCCATCGAAGCTAAAAAAACGCCTTTTGCATTTAAATATGATTTCGGAATCAGATCTGCCTGTGGACTGACCTTTCTCCAGTACGGCTTGCCGATGAGGGCCAGCAGTCCAGGCACATGATCTTGAAGGAACTTGAATACGCCCCTGGCAGCCCCCAACACGCGCGATCCGTCGGCTTTATACTCAATAGTCCCTTCCAGTCCCATCTTAAGGTTGTTGCGAATAATTCCGGAAATATCCATGCCGGATTGTTGCAGTTTATCAACCAATCCCTGCGGGTAGGTTTTCGGGATTACGGCGACAATCCCTACGTCATTGCTCCAAACGTGAGCGCCGGCTGCTCCATAATACGCATCTCCGCCAGCCTGCCTCGGCATGTTCCGGCCGTCTGATAGAATAATGTGGTCAATTCCAAGGCATCCAACGATAATATATTTGGGCATGGCAAATCCTCCGATAAGATTTAGTCGTCCTTGATTTTGCTCGCGTATATCTGTTGGAAATTCACTTGCAACATCTGTTTAAAGCTATATGGAGCAGGAATCGGCGGTTGTCCCTTTAAATCAAGCAAAGCAACGGCCAGGAGCTGGCCGGGAACGCCGTAAACCAATGGAACAAGCTCTTCCGGCAAATTACCTTGTACAAGGATAGCATCCTCCGCCATTTCCCTGACGGTCTCATCGGCGTCATTACAGACAGCGACCACCGTTCCGCCCAGCTTTTTGATGCCCGAGATTTGTTCCAACGCACGATCCCGGCTGGCCCCCGGCGGAACAATGACAAAAATGGGCAGGCCATCCGGCCGTGTAAAGAAAAACTGTAGATGCGCCCATTCTTCAAGCTGTTGAGATACACCATTGATATGCGGTTGCTCGAACAATTTAGCTGCCGAGAGCGCAGCAACCGCGTAAGATGGACCTGCCCCCAAAAACAAAAATGCATCTTTTGTAATAAACCGATTTGCCAAACTTTCAACGGGTGCAAGGCTGGCATTAGCCGTCCTTGCAAGGATTTCGACCGATTGGATTATTTCCGAATGGTATAGTTTTGCCTGTTGTGAAGTAATTACGCGCAGCGTAAGTCCGATATGTACCGCCGTACAATATAGAAGCAAGAGACTGTTGGTATAGGCGCCCAACATGAACAACAGAAAATCCAAACCCGTGCCCATTCCCAGTTTTTCGGCGTTGCGGCAGATCACACCCGGTTCGCTGATACGTTCAAATATTTCGTCTTGTTCCTTTTCTTCAACACGCGAACTTATGCTGTCCAGGGCGGAACGGATGTTGGGCATGGCGGCGACAATCGAGGCATCGGCATTCCTGGCGGCGCTTCGATCATTATGCCCCGTGAGCGCAATGGTATAGACGCCTTTCTTACGCGCCTTAAGGATAGCTTCAATCAATCTTGACACGCGGCCGGAATTGGAGACGGCCAATACCAGAGCATCCGTCTTAATATTCTCAACGGTATACCGGGAAAACTCCATCGCCTCAATCGGTTCAATATCGAGTCCTGTAACTTTTTCAAAAAAGAGACGCGAACCCAAGGCGGCGAAAAGGGAGTCTCCACAGCCTGCAATGTAGATCTTGCGGATTCCTTTGATGATATCGGGTGTGATTACCCGGCCTAATTGCGGCTGAATCGCGTCAATGACTGCTTTGTAGCGTTCCTTGTTTTTTTTGATTTCGTTTTCAATGTCAATATGAAAATCAAACATAAATTTCTCCTACGATTTATTTTGCGCTATGTCGGATTTGCGATCAGCCCGGCGGCTTAAGCTGATAAGCTCCCATAGATTGAGAATCAAGCCGATGCCCAACAAACAGGCGGCCAATATAAATGTCTCCTGAAGCGCATTGGCCTGCATGTTTGCCGGTGCTGTCGATGCACCTCCGCTTGGAGGATACCCCAGAAATGTATTCACCCGGCTTGACCAGTAAGAACCCAATATGGCAATCCCCATCGTTTGTGCCATGTTGATGGAAATGGATACCAGGCTGGAACCCATTCCCAAACGGTTGCGCGGCATGGCGCCCATGATGGCGCTGGTGGTAGGGGTGATGATCAATCCGATCCCTATGCCGATCGGCAAGAAATGCAAAAGTACCGATAGCTGTGTTGAGGTTTCATTCAGCCATATCGCGCCGATTGTGCTGGCAAACAAAAGGAATATTCCGATCATGGTAACTTTTGCGGCGCCGATCTTGTCGGATATAGTTCCGCCAATGGGAGCGGTGACAGCCATAACGAGGCCGAAAACAATGGCCAGCGTGATTCCCATTTGAATCGTTGACAACTGCAGCACGTTTTGCATGTAGAAAGGCATTAGGAATCCGTAACCGTTCAAGGCGATCATACTGATAAGGAGCAATATGAGATTGATACTAAATACGCGGTTTCTAAATAAATCAATGAGGATGATAGGCTCTGCAGTGCGTTTTTCTATGAGTATAAAAACCACCAGGCTAATTATGCTTAAACCAAGCAGACCCAGTACCAACGGACTAAGAAAGCCTTCGGTTTGGGCGA
>JBFMGN010000165.1:0-6979 GCA_040752435.1 Spirochaetota bacterium | reverse complement strand
TCAATCGGTGATCGAAATTGGGCCCGCGCTTCAATGTAGTGACACACGACATGTTTTCGCTTGACAAATACCCCCTCCCTTGTACCATGTCCGCATGTTCATCAAAAAGGTCATCAAGCGCAACGAGCGCACAAAGAAGAAATACGAGTACCTGTACCTGGTGGAAAGCGTCCGTACCGATAAGGGACCGCGGCAGCGGTTCATTCGCAACCTGGGGACATTGTCGCTCGACCCGTCCGATTACGAGGCATTTGCCAGGCGCATCGAGGAGATACTCACCGGCCAGGAGAGGCTGCCATAGGATACGCCAAAGAAGTTCGTCCAGTTCCATGGTATCGGCTGTTGTTTTCACGGCATCTACGGTTGTCATATTCACTCTCTATCCGTCTAACTAGTGAGTATACTGCAAATATGCTGTATAACTCCCTAAGAAACTTCAGTTCAGCAGTATAGTACGTAAAATAAGGGTGTTATTTAGCGCAAATGCAGTCTTATTTGCCTGCATTACTTCAATCTTGCGAGTATATTAGTCAAACTACTGCAAAATTGCAAGTATACGCTTGAATCGAATTTTTTATATTTCTTTATTTTATCTATAATTATCTTTGGGCGGCACTGGACTCGAACCAGCGACCCCTTGCGTGTCGAGCAAGTACTCTAACCAACTGAGCTAGCCGCCCTCTTTGTTACCTGTTGAAAGTACAATCCACACTAAACATCAAAAGAATAAAATATCTTTAAATCCTATGTCTCCCTATTATGCTTTTAGAGCTGTCACCACGCGTTCCAGAACTTTTTTCCGATCCAGGGGTTTTACAATATAGTTCTTCGCACCCATAAGCAAAGATTTTTTTACCAGGTCCTGCTTACCGAGGGCACTTATCATGATCACCTTTGCATTTTTATCAAACTCTATAATTTTTTCCAGCGCCGTCACACCGTCCATTTTCGGCATGGTTATGTCCATCGTTACCAGATCGACATTGGGATATAGTTCTTTATATTTTTCAACGCCGGCCACTCCGTCAGCAGCGGTACCTACTACTTCAAATCCTTCTGAGGTCAAAATCTGGCCGATCTGCTTCGTTACAAACATCGAATCGTCAACTATTAAAACTCTGAAAGCACCTCCCTCGTCACGGACACCTTCCGGTCTTCGTTCATTAATACTTGGAAAATCCATTTTGGCTTTCATGTAAAAAGTCCCTCCTACATCCTCTCACGGATTGCCACATTTATTTCAATTCTTCCCTGCGGTAATTCCACCGGTACAATCAAAGCTTCTACTCCGCTGTTAGATATTTCCATATTATCTCCTGTAATAATAGCCGGAGGCGTAAGATCAAATTTGAAACCGAGTTCATGAAGTTTTGTTACTGCTTGTGCGGTAATCATATTAGCCAATTCATTTATAGTTGCCTTTCCAAGTTCATCAAGTTCCTTAAGCTCTTCATTGTTCATGGCAGAGGCGATGTCAATTGCAGTCCTCATAGACATATCAAAAAGAACCCTTCCCTCAACATCCCCTGCAAGCCCCACGATGGTCGCAACACCAAGGATAGGCTGAGACGTGGATTTGAGATACAATTCACCGCGTTTTAAATCGGTATTCAGGACTTCCCTTAATACATTAAAAGCGGATTCGACAAACGGGTTTATATATTCAATTCTCATGTTATCTACTCCTTAAACACCAGTAGCACAACGAAAAAATAACAACTATATATTAGTCATTTTTTAATTTATATGCAACAACGCGGCCGCCTTCTAAAACAGTCCAGTTATCACCTCCAACTTTTTCATTTTCTCCAATAAAGAGCAAACCGTTGCCTTTGAGTTTACCTTCAAACTCTTTTAATATTTTCCATTGCTCCGCCGGTTTTTGGAAGGAAATTACATCCCGTGCAAGAATAATATCAACCTCCGGTAAAGGATTCAAGTTCAGAATGTCGTGATATTCGAAAAGAATCAAGTCTTTTATTTCGGTATTAAATTGATAACCGTTTTTCCCCTCTACCAGGAACTCCTGCAATAGAGAGGGAACCTCTTCCTTGTTAAAAACAAGACTTGGAGCTGTTGAAATATTTAAAAGATCGTTATCGTTGGCCCAAATTTTTATGCGCCTGTCAGGGAAAGTTTTTCGGAGTAAACATGCCAGGGAAAATGTCTCAAATCCCTTTCCACACCCTGGATTCCAGGCAGTGATGGATTTTGATTGCAGAGTAGAGGTGATATTTTTCAGATTAATAAGATATTCTTCTCCCAGCAAACTTCCCGTATATGGGGAATAGAAGGTTGCCAGAAATCCTTCCGCATCATCGGGAGATTGCAGTTGAAGTCCTTTGCCTTCTGACCGTTTCTGAGCCTCCCATTCTGTAAAACGCCTCTTTACCCAGCCTTCATTTATGTCAGTAACATAAAAGTTTTTGAAAGTTGATAGTGTTTCTGCAATGAAATTGAAATCCAGTTCACCCTGGTCGATGGCTTTGTACCGTGGTTCTGCTTCCACAGCCTCCTTTTGATACTCGGTGGCCTTTTCTTTCTCCTGCCCGGCGGCTTCCTTGCCGAAAATTTTCTCTGCATCAAGAATAATATAAAGACGGTTACCATGTTCTACTACGCCGCTTATATATTTAATATTTATATCTCCAAACAACGGATGAGTCGGCTGAATATTCGCGGAGGATATGCCGATCACTTTATCGATTGAATCAACAATAACGCCGAGAATATGATCCTTAAGCCTCAGGATTATCATATTCTCGAGTTCTCCCTCTTCCTTCTCAGGCGCCGGGAGATGAAACATAATTCTAAGATCGATTATAGAAATGATATCCCCCCGAAGATTGTATACACCGCGGACAAAGGGGGCCGAATTGGGAACGTAGGTAAAGTATGAATCCTTTGATATCTCCTTCACTTTCATTATATCGATACCGTAATCCTTCCCGCCAAGTGTGAAGGTTACCATTTTAAAATCGATCTGTTCTGTACGTTCAGCGCCGGCTGATTCCTGTTTTAAATCCCCCGTAACTGTTCCCATTGATAGTTCTCCTACAGGATTGTTGCTTCCCGCTTTCTTCGCTCTTCAATTTCCCGCTTCAATCCGAGATCCAACAACTGGCTCACATCGATTATCAGGGACACCGTTCCATCCCCCAGAATAGTAGCCCCCGCAATACCGGGAGAATTGGTATATTTATCCTTCAGAGGTTTGATGACAACGTCCTCTTCTCCAATAAGAGCATCAACCATCAATCCCATCTTTTTATCTCCACTTCCCACGATAACAATAAACCGATAGTCACGGTTCTCCTCGGTGGGGATTCTGAATAACCGGTTAAGCCTAATTAAAGATACTACGTCTTCCCGCACGTTAAAGACTTCGTAATTATCTATCATTTTAATTTCAGACGGCTTAATCCTGTGGCTGTCTAAAACCGAGGTAATTGGTATCGCATAAACCTCTTTTCCCACCCGTACAAGCAGGCCCTGAATGATAGCCAGGGTCAGAGGAAGTTTAATGGTCATACGGGTCCCTTTTCCTTTCTCAGACCATACACTTACGTTTCCATTCAACTTATCAATTTGCCTTTTTACTACATCAAGACCTACACCGCGGCCTGAAATATTTGTAACTGTCTTGGCAGTTGAAAAACCGGGTTCGAAAATAAGGTTATAAGCTTCGATATCCGACAGGCTTTTGTTTGGATGTATTATACCCCGTTCAATCGCTTTTTGGCGGACAGCTTCAACATCTATCCCTTTACCATCATCGGCGATTTCAATAATAATCATGCTTCCTTCGTTACTGGCCTTTAAGAGCACATGCCCCTCAGCCGGTTTGCCGACCCGGATACGCTCCTCCGGCGATTCAACTCCATGATCAACCGAGTTCCTGACACAGTGTATAAGTGGATCCAGAAGATCCTCTATTACCGATTTATCGAGTTCCGTTTCCTCTCCTTCTATAATAAGTTTTATCTGTTTGTTAAGTGATTTCGAAACGTCACGCACCAGACGGGGAAACCGGGAAAAGATTTGGGAAATCGGCACCATGCGGATTTGCAGAACCCGTTCGTGCATCTCTCCCGTTATCCGTCCGAGTATCTGGGAGGTACTCCGGAACTTTGCCACAATATTTTTAAAGGTTGCTTCGAAAGGATCGAATATAGTAAATATTTCTCCAAAGTTATCGAGAATCTCCTTTCGAATATCTTTTATCGACTTTCCGGCGTGAATACTTTCCAGGTATTCCGGCAGAGAGTCAAATAATTCTTTCATCCGGTCTTTAAAAAAATTGCCTGTATTCTGGAGATTTATCAAAGATTCCACGAACTGAATGCTAATCTGGTTGAAGGTTGCTTTATTAATTACCCCTTCACTTACCAAATTAAGGAGATTATCGATCCGCCGGCTGTCTACCCGTAAAACAGAACCTTTAACCGGAGCAACGGTTTTATAGACTTCTCTGCGTTTGGAAGATTCTTCGTCTTCCGGTTCTTCTTCCTGGCCGGCGGTGGCAACCGCCTGTGGTTCGGCTCCGGCGGCTATTGGAACTTCCGATGGTTTTAAAGGAACGGGTTTTACCGGCGCCCTTTCTTCAATTACTTCCTGAACATCAACGGTCTTGGTTACATCGGAAATGAAGGCTTTCTTTTTTATAGATTCCCCGTCCGCTCCAGTGGCAATAAAGTACTCAACCACCGGATAAAAGGTATCTTCGTATAGAAGCTCAAAATCAGGGATGGTTTTAAGAATTTTGCCCTTCTCTTTCAAAGCAGCAAAGATCTGAATACCTCCAACGGTGTTCATAGGATTATCTTCGTCAAAGGTTACGACAACTCTATAAATACTTCCTTCCGGCCCCGCCGCTTCTTTAAGTTCCAGGAGCTCGTATTCCGTAATACCGGCCGGTGCCTGTTTTACAGCGGAAACGGCCTTTTTAACCGAAGAAATAACGCTCCTTTCCGTCTCTGCTCTTTTCGCACCGGGCAAAAAGGACTTGAGTTTTTCCGTGGGCCTGGAAACATCCTCTTTAAACACCTCTCCGGCACTTCTGGCATCGAGCATTGCTTTAATGATGTCGATCGCCTCCAGCAGAGCATCAACAACCTCCCCGGAAACCTTGATTTCATCACTGCGTATCTCATCTAAGAGGTCCTCCACAAGATGAGTGAAACCGGAAAGCTCCATCATCTGCACTGTTGCAGACCCGCCTTTTAAGGTATGGGCAGCCCTGAATATCTCGTCAATTGCATCCCGGTTGTTGGGATCATTTTCAAGTACAAGGATATTAGACTCCAGGGCTTCGATCTGCATTTGAGCTTCCAGGAAAAAATCTTTCAAAAGCTCTTCATTGTTTGGATCCAGAAAATCGCTCATTTCAGGATTAATTCTTATATATATACCCGGTTAAGTCAAGTGCCATCATATAATTAAGACTATACGCGCTAAAAAATGAGTTATTCTTTAAGATAAGCCTTTACTTCTTCGATATATAAACAAGAATGGGTGAAATTTCTATTTCGCGGTTATACAATTCCGTTAAGGCAGCCAAACTATGTCGGAATTAAAAATTTTAGGGTAAATCTCCTTTTTTTTTTAATTCTTTCGGGATAAAATAATAAGAGGGAGGCGCAAGGACATGAAAAAACGACATGTCTTTTTTTTATTTTGCTTAATTGCATGTATATTTACAACCGTAACTGCTGTTTATTCAGCCGATATTGCTGTACCCCTCCTTGAGTTGATAACAAGGGGTTATTTTGAAAACAGCACCCTGGTTCTCGGCACGCGGGGGACATTCGACCTGCTGATCGGGGGGGGATATAAATTCGGCGGCCGGCTGGTACTCAACCTTGAAAGCGACCATCTCGAAGATATCAGCCTGAATAAAAACCTGGAATTCAAATCCATAAGCATAATTACCCAAGAGGTCTTCCGGCTTCCCTTAAATATTACCTACTTTACCGGCGAACTTGAAGACTTTTGTAACGGTGATGTCTTTACAACCCTTTACGGCGCAGAATCTGTCGGCACTAGGTACCGTGGATACATGTACTTCCCTGAAGGAGCCCGCTATAACGGCATCTACAATCTGGCAGGTACTGGAATATCCATCTCGACTTCATCGTCTTTATCCGAGGTTTTTAACGCTTCTTTGTATGCCTATCAGGACTCTTACCTGGGAAAAGGCTATTATTCTACGGATATCCGGGCAATCTTGAATCTGGAAAAGTTTAAGCTGGAATCCTTTGCCGGGTATTCTTTTCCAATATCTACATATGGTTACTTTAGAGCTGGTTTGCTGCTTTTCTATGATACCGGCGGCGGCGGGGAATTCCTGACCCAAATCGGGGTTCCTAAATGGGATCCCGCCGCGGATCCATTCAATATCGATTTATTCTATTTTCTTTTCGAACCCAGAGTCAGTTTCTACCCGCTTTCAATTATTCTGACTCTTTTCTGGCATCCGAAGTATTATAAACAGCAACTGACCGATGATTTGGGATCTGTGGATATCAATGTCAATTTTCAAATCGGCAACCCCCAAAAGTCGCCAGCCAGCGGCGGTCTTGAAAGCAGCCTTAAGTTCAGCGCCCATCAGACCGAGCAGTTTAGAGCACTTGTTTCACCGTATTTCAGCGCGATAACATCCGGCCTGCTCTGGAATTTAAAATTAAATGTAAAAGTATTTCCTTTTGTGCTGGCCGATATGTTTGAGGCTTTTATTGGTGTTAGAGCGGAGTTCTAAGATGAAAAAAAAGCAGTTACGAGTTGTATTCGTGGTTGTACTTTTGGTTACATTTTCTGCAATTCCAGCAGCGGCAATGGAGGTTACCGCCCTTTTTAATATCGGGAACCTTGGATTCGCACAGAACAGAACGGCGGACGATGCTACCTTTACAGGTCTTTCTTTTCCATGGGGGTTTTCCGTAGCCCTTAACCAGGGAATTACCGATGCTTTCAACCTTTC
>JBFMGN010000164.1:0-7006 GCA_040752435.1 Spirochaetota bacterium | reverse complement strand
GACCTGATAGAAAAAATAGCCAACCGGGGGAAACCGGATTAATTGCGATAACCTTACTAACCCGTTTTGCCCGTTGCGGAATCCATTACGATTCCGGGTTTGACCGTCGGCACACGATATCTCAAATACTTAAAGGGATGAATATCAAGGGCGTTGGGAAACCAACCGTCAATTTCCGAGAGGTCAATTACATTCAAGGCCGGGGAATGGCTCACCGGCAGAACAATCGCCTCTTGCAGCAGCAGTCCCTCCGCCTCCGAAAGAATTTTATACCTCTCTCTCCCGGTTTCTTCCATTGATTTCTTTATCAAACTATCAAAATCATTATTTTTGTATTGGGCATCGTTCAGGTTGCTGTCGGAAGTCCACATTTGCAGAAATGCAAGAGGATCGGCGAAATCTCCAATCCAGGTGATGGTGCCCAGAGCATAATCATTTTTCTTAAGCTCATCGTAGTATGCAGGGTAATCGTACTCTGTAATGGATACCTTTACATTTACCTCTTTTTCCCACGTTTCTTTCACCAGCGCAACTACCCGTTCAGGTTCTTCGCCCATCGGTATTTTTATATGGATTTCAGGCAGTCCATCACCCCTGGGATAGCCCGCCTGTTCCAGAAATTTAAGCCCCTTGGCAACATCCCGTGCATTGATGCCCTCGACTTTCGGATAATCCGAAATTCGGGGTACAAGGGTTTCAGTGGGCAATATAAGAATTTGATTTGATCGTATTTTATCCCAGGGCAAAAGAAATGCCAGCCCCTTTCTGACAAGCGGGTTATCCCACGGTTTTTGACTACTGGAAAAATAATAATAATTTGTTGAAAACAAGGGGTTGGGGATGATAGTCTCTCTATTGGCAACCTTATCAATGGCAGCCCCGTCTGCCACCCATTGTATTTCGCCATCATTGAACAGCTTTGACATTTTCTCGGGATCATCTATAAACCGGAGCCGGATACCGGGAATTTTAATATCCTTCGCGCCCCAGTACATTTCGTTTTTCCGTAATACGATCTCTTCAGGAGACCGTCTCAAAATATAAAAAGGTCCGTTACCGGGAATAAAAACCGACGATCTCCACTCCTTCTTGTCCAGAAAATCGGGATAAATCGGCACAAAACTATGGTGACAGAGAATCTTTAAAAAATGACCCGCTGGCTGCTCAAGTTTAACCTCCAGGAGGTTTTCCGAAATTACCTTGATTCCCACTTCATCCGGGTTTGTTATTTTTCCCAGCCTGTACGCCTGTGCATTTTTAATAATATCGAAAAGAAAAGAATATTCAGCCTTCTCTGCCGGGTTCAGCAGCCGAAGCCAGGAATCCTTAAAATGCTGCGCCGTAACCTTTAAACCGTTCCAATACCTCGCATCTTCCCGCAGATAAAAGCGGTATATTTTTTTATCTTCCGATATTTCCCAATATCGCGCCACCGCTGGTATCGGCTCCAGGGTGAAAGGGTTGTAACTGACCAGGCCTTCATACAAAGCCGTATATACCTGCGCCTCAGTGGTTGTATAAGTATGAAGCGGGTTAAAACCCAGGTCGCTGGGGAGCAAACCTATTGAAATATCCTTTTTTTCATTCGGATTCTCTCCATAGAGTGGACAAATCGCAGAGAGTAGAAAAAAGACAAGCACCATGAAAGATGGAACGTGGATTTTTTTAAGCCGGTTCATCTTAATCCCTTTTCTACTTTAAGGTACGATAGAATAACCTCTAAATAATTGGAATTGTGCAACGGTTTAATAAAAATTTCAGTAAATCCGACTTGCTGCAAAGCAGGCTTCTTTTCCTCATCACTTGTTATACCGATTATAGGAATTGATTTATCTACAAGGCGGATCCTTTTCGCCACCTCTACCCCGGAAAAAACAGGCATATGGTAATCAAGTATTATCAAATCGTATTTGGTATTATTGTACATATTCAGTGCCTGCCTGCCGTCTGAGGCCAGATCACACTGTATACCTTCCCTATTCAGCAATATCTGTATTAATCTACCATTTGTATATTCATCCTCGGCATAGAGCACCTTTTTTACCTCTCCCATAGCTTCACCTCACCGCTTTATTGCATAAACTGTAATGA
The DNA here is from genome assembly GCA_040752435.1 of Spirochaetota bacterium. GTDB lineage: Bacteria > Spirochaetota > Spirochaetia > SPDA01 > JBFMGN01 > JBFMGN01. Next base: position 4,915 of record JBFMGN010000164.1, on the reverse strand, counting down.
TAAAATTATCCTGCCTTTTTGTCTATAATTCCTATCCCGAATACTTTTTTCCGGCTATTATTTCTTATTATGCCACAAATTTTTCTGGGAACAAGCGGATACTCCTATAAAGACTGGATAGGTCCTTTCTATCCCCAGGGTATGAACCCGCTTAAGTTTTTGTCCTACTACGCTCAATTCTTTCCCTTTGTGGAGCTGAATTATTCTTATTACCGGCAGCCGGATCCTCTGCTTACTGAAAAATTTATAGCCCAAACCCCTCCACATTTTCTTTTTTCCATAAAAGCCCATCAAAGCCTGACCCACCAGGTAACTACAAACTGGCAGAAAGAAGCTGCCCGCTTCAAAACAGGAGTGGCGCAGCTCGCACGGCAGAATCGGATTGCGGCTGTTCTCCTTCAATTCCCCTTCAGCTTTCACTACACCAGGGAAAACAGGGTCTATCTGGGTAATCTCTGCACAGAATTACATAACCTTCCCCTTGTGGTAGAATTTCGAAACAGAGAGTGGCAGAATGAAAACGTGTATGGAGAGATGAAAGAGCGTCTGCTTGGCCTGGCGGTGGTGGACACTCCCCCTCTTAAAGGACTTCCAATTCCGAAAACGGTTGCCACTGCCAATATCAGTTATATACGCTTCCACGGCCGAAACGCCCGGAACTGGTGGACCGGGGATAACACCACACGCTACGATTATCTCTATTCCGTCGAAGAACTGGAAGAATGGATTCCGCCCCTCCTGGATCTTTCTCAGAAAGCGCGTCTTTTGCTCCTGGTTTTCAACAACCATTTTAAGGGACAGGCTGTCACAAATGCATTTCAGATGAAAAAGCTTTTACAAGAAAAATGCAATCTATCCAGTGATAACATTATTTAAATTCATTGAAATAGACGCTGAAGACCAGTTTTACCTCTTTTCCCGACATCTTAATGCCCTCGCCTTTAAGACGAGCATGGGCATCTTTTATTGTAATCTGCGGGTTCTCTTTCTTAAGCTCCAAAATTCTCTTAACTCCATCTTTGTTGATCTCACTGATACTGCCAAACAAACCTGTATTGTTCAGCACCATTAGGGCATAGCGGACGGAACTGAATTCCTGGTTAAAAGTTGTAAGGTTCTTATTCAGCTCATCGATACTCTCTTTTATTTCCTCGAGCTGTTTATTGGTTTCATTTTTTAGATTTTCAACCGCAGCCGCGCTGTTTTTCTCCATTGTCGTGAGACGGTTATCCAGGGCGGAGGTAAATTCATCATAGGCTTTCTGGAGATAATTTTCCAATTCCTTAAGATCGGTCTGGTATTGCGTGCGCCATTTGTCTATCGCACTATTCAAAGTGGTATTTACATTATCTATATTATCCTGCTGTTCCTGAAATGCCTTCTTGTTATTGTACTTCATCTCCTCGATCTGCTTATCAACCTCGGCGAACCGTTTCAGCATATAGAGAGGATCCGTATTCTGGGTGTATGCGATAGGGTTTTGAATCGCACTTAAAAGCCGTTCGCACAACTGTTCCTCATCAAAATATTGAGCTTTTATACGAAGAAAGAGATCACTCACAAAAATTCTGAAGTCATATTCAAAGTTTTCAGTTGATTCAATAAAGTAAAACTGCATCCCCGCCGGCATATACCGGAGAATATTGACATTCTTATAGTTGAAGGTCCTGGGTATTATAAGGACTTCAATCCGGCCGGTTGTAAAACTGAACTTCAAAGTATCAATCGTTACATATTGCCACTTAAAAAAGATATTTTTGGCGGTAACCAGTCTATCCGCTTCTTTTTCGGTGAGATCGCCGCTTGAAAGAATCTGGAATCTACGCCCGCCTTCATCAACCACATTAAAAACGTACTGTCCGTCAATTACGTCCCTGGAGATAACGGATATTCCTCGCCTTCCAAGGTCCGCCGGGTAAAGGCTTAAAATCGCACTAAAAAGTATAGATAAAATCAGCAGGCATGTTTTTTTCATATACCTCTTCTCCTACTTCACCTGTATGAGAATCTTATCAAAAGGCTTCACCGGTTTTTCCGCAGACGTAAGCTCCGCCAGAGAGGCCTTTATGACGCCGCTTGATACGGAAAATTTAATAGTGCCGATAGGTTCATTGTCCTCTCTAAACACATATCCAAAATCTCCATCCTTTACATCATGCAACTTATATATATAAACCACTATATTCCGGGTATCCCGGGGATCAAGGATATACCCGTTCTCTCGGCTGTTAGCGAGAAGTGAATCCAGGGCATAGAGATACTGGTTTATCGCCATATTTCTGCTGTTCAGAAGATCCGCCGTTCTGCTCCAGAGATTTTCATATTCTTTTATAACCGCCGTTTCGGTGGACTCAAGCTTATCAAGGACAGCGGGCACTGAATTGGTGAATGGGATGGTTTTTAAATTTTTTAAGAGAACCGAAATATCGGACAGAGAGGATCGAATCCGGCCGAATCCCTGGGCGTCAAGAATATTTTCCTGCTGGAGAACGTTACGATAATCCTTCAATGCGACCGAATCCAGGGTACCTCTGGGGACGTCCTTGCCTAGAATATCCGCCATAGCTCCAGAAGAATAAACCGGGTTGTATTTCAGTATAAGGCGGGCAGTCTCATCGGCATGCTTTTCATTCAGCCTGTTAATCTCATCCACCTGGTTTTTCTTCAATTGCGTGGTCAGGTTTTCATGGTAGGCTTTCAATTCCGCCACTTCCTGTTTGCGCTGGTTCTCCAGGTCCTTCACCTTCGTTTCATAGTAATTTACCGTATCCTGCATCTGAATATCAAAACGTTTCTGCTGGTTATTGAGAATCTCCTCCTGCTGCTTGGCCTGGGCTACGATCTTTGCATCATATGCGTCCATGGCAGTCTGAATTTCGGCAATGGCTTGCCGTTTTTTCTCAACCAGGGACTTGTATTTTACCCGTACAGCTTCAATTTCATTTTTCTGCTTCGCCCGAATTTCAGCGGTCTGCCGGTCAAGTTCCGCCTTGTCCAGGTTTTGGTTTTTAAGGATTTCGATTTGCTGGTCAGCCTTCTGGGTAATATCGGCAATCTCCTGATTCATAGTGTCGTTTAAGTCCTGAAGTTCCCGCTGGGCTATTTTCATATCGTTCTCATATTTCCTGGCTTTATCCAGGACATCCTTCAGATTAACATCCGCAAAATCGGCAATATCAATGGGGACCTTTTGGCTTTCACCCTGGATGTACATAGTCAGAACAATTGCCGCGGCTGCCAGTGTGCTTACAAAAATTAGAACCGATAGCCAGACAACCGGACTGCGGTTTTTTCTGGTTTTAGCAAACTCCTGATCGAGACGGTAAAAATCTCTTTTGGCGTAGCGTTCGCCTATCTCTCTTAAAAAGACGCTTTTGCTTCTTTCAACAAGATCTTTTACTTCGTTGTCATTGTCCATATTCCATTCCACCCTTTAGGACACCGACTGTCTTTGGTTCTCTGCTGGAAAACCTCCGATAGGGGAAGACCGCAGCTCTTAAACTTTGTATGCGCATCCGACCATTTCCCTTTATAATACAATCCAAGCCCCTGCGCAAACAAATCAAGTTTTTTCTTGAAATCGTTATCGAGATTCTCTTTGGGAATCGGCCAGTAGATTAATTTACCTTCCGTTTTCCCTTTAACCTGGACTTTGTCAAGTTCCTGGAAGTAATAACTATCTGTTTGTCCTTCAACCTCGTTTCTGATATAGGCTGAACAGACAACCGGTACACGGTAAATTCGAGTTAACCCTTCCAGCCTGGAGGCAGAGTTTACATTATCCCCTATAACAGTATTGGCCATCCTCTCTCTGGAACCTATGGTTCCATAGAAAACTTCACCTCCGTCAATGCCTACACCGACTTCAATAAGAACCGCCTTGTATATCTTCTCCTCCTCGCTTGAAAGAGCACCCTGCTTTTTTATGATCTCTTCCCTGCGCTGCGTCATCTCTTCCCGCAATCCTGATGCAACCTCCTGGATTTTATACGCGGAGCGTATAGCCCGTAAGGATTTATCTTTTTCCGTACCTTCGAGAGTACCGAAGACCGCCAGGAGCGCATCGCCGATTATGGAGCCGATATCGCCTTCCTCTTCCCTGATATGATAGATAGCTTTATCATAATGCATATTTAAGAGATTAATGATATCCGTGCCGAGGGTCTCGGTCATATAGGTAAAGCCCTTTATATCGGAGAAAAGGACTGCCAGCCTCATGGGTGAGCCTTCCAGCCTGACTTCCTTTTCCCGGTACGCCTTCACCGCAATGTCTGTGGCGACAAACTTTCTGAATATCGTCATCAGGTTACTGATCGTCGAAGAAAGAGCGTTAAAGGACATCCCCAAGTAGGTAATATCATCGTTCGGCGCTTTCGAAAGATCTATCAGGTCAATAGACTGGCTTTCCTGCATCTTCATCAGGCTGGAGGTGATAACACCCACAAAGCGCAAAATGAACCGGTTTAAGAAAATCCCGATACCCACGCATAGAATAGTAATAAGAATTATTATAATAGAGATATTTTGAAATATTCTCCAAGAGTCACTGTAGAATTCGTTTAATTCTTCAGCGCGAACCAGGACTACATTCCAGTTTTCATTATACTTGTAGACGCCGAAAAAAACCATGTTATTATACCGGAACAGTAATGTCCCTTCACGGCCTGTCGCGCGCGCCTCCTGAAGCTTCTGAAGGGCACCCTTGTCTTCGAATTTTTTCATTTCGACGGTCTTTGACTCAGAGAAAAAAATATCGCCCTCCATTTTTACGCCGAAAGCGATTGACCGCTGCCCCTTCAATTCCTTGGAAATACTCATTTTTATGTTAGCAACCGCTCCCTCCAGATCATTGTTGAACGCGTAAATGTCAGCCTGGTTATTGCAAAAGGTATGGAGCTCCTTCAAATCTTTCACT
>JBFMGN010000163.1:0-7020 GCA_040752435.1 Spirochaetota bacterium | reverse complement strand
AGGCGATATCGGCAAAGGTTGAAAGGCTTATCATCTTACCGGTTAGAATCGGAAGTTTGAAATCTGCCCCCCCCATGACCACCGACGCGTTTTCATCTTTTTCAACGGTATGGAAGAATGGATCTCTATCGGCTGCAATCGTACCCCCGATCTCCAGGTTCTTGATGATAGGCACTTTCAAACCGATCAGAGGCCGTCCGAACAGCCTGGCACCGATCACATCAAAGGCCGCCAGGTTCCCGACAAAGGTTTCAATTCCAAGGTAGGGGAATTTGAAGAGTTTACCGTCAAGATCGAAACTTAACCCGAAGATGCGTTTTTCAGGCAGAAATAATGCATTGGAATAGTTGCCCATGATAAAGCCGTTGCCGAGGGTCCCGTCCTCGATTACTCCCAGTTTAATATAGAGAGGCTCGCCCTTGAAACCATATCTGATGTAACGGAACTTGGGCAGGTAGAGTTCCAGAAAACTGGTTTCTTCATCCGGTATCCAGTCCTTGGACCGGATTTTGAATTTATCCTTGGTATCCCCGCCGGTAAAAGTAAAATGAAGAGTAACGTCGATACCGATCCCGAATTTCCCAATTGCCAGGTCGGGATTAAGGCTTAAACTTTGGTAGGTTATGCGTTCATCATTGTCATAGAAGGTCTGAGCGCCTAACCCCAGAATGAGACCGAAATCAACACCGCCCGCTTTTTGGCCGGGCGCCTGGTTTTCAGCCTGACTGGTATCTCCCGCAGTCGTTTGAGATTGTGCTCTTAAATGCGCCGGGGAATAGAGGAGTAAAGCGGAGAAGAGAAAAAAAATCCCTACGGTAATCGCTTTTTTTGCAATTCCATTCATATGATGCTCCTTCTTCTTTATAAGTATACACCCGTAATTTAATAAAAAACAATTCCAGTTGCCTATAGCTACTAATAAACTTTACTGATTCTACCATAAATTACAAGGGATTTAGAAGGATAATTTTGCTTCCAGACCCGCCTGTATGCCCAAAATTACCAAATTTGGGGTGGTTCTGTCAAAACCCACGGCCGCATGGGCTTTTAAGAAACCATTGTCCCCAAAAATCAAGCCGGTTTCATGCTTGGGGAGTAGACTGAAGCCGGTCCCTGTTTCGCCGTTATTATAGGGTTCAATCAGTATTTCCAGACTTTCGGTATGGAGGAAGTGTGTTTTTAAAATAATATCCTTTCTGACAGGTGGCAGCTTAAAAGCCGGTCTGAAAGGAGTTCTCCATTGGAAAGAGATTTTGGAAGTGTCTGAAAAGGGTTTGCCGCCATCTTTTTCCAGGCTTAAGCGGTTTTCAAGGGTAAATCTAGCGAAATTCCGGCCGTTTAAAGCCACATAATGCTGAACTATCAATTTTCTTTCTATTTCTCCGGTTGAGGTTATATACTCAAGACCAAACTCGACCGCGGTGGTTAATTCCTCGGAGTCATAAAACCTGAAGATCGGGTAGATACCGAACTTTCCGAAAAGATTTAAGGCTCTGAATCTGGCGGTGGTGGATAAAAACAGCCTGTTTTCCACAAGGGCAGCTTCTCTTTTCATCTGTTTCCCGAAAGAGACTTTGACTGACGAAGGTAAGAATAGATCGGTCAGGCGGAAACCGGCGATATGTGACCCCAGCGCCCTGGCAAAATCTATAGAAACCTCCGGGATATATTCTGCCGTTTGAAAGTCCCGGCTCAATTCCAGAAAGGTTTGCTCCGTTTTAGCGAGAAAAAGTTCCGCCAGGGGTGGGGAGGTGTAAAAATAACTTCCCCGGGTAAAGGTGTTCCAGAACAGGGTGATATCCGTTCCATAATCGCCGCCCGCACCTGTTGCAATAGTGTTTGAAAAAGAGCGCTTATATCCCGGCACAATATTCCACTCCGCCGGGCTGTCTTTTAAAAAAACAAGCGGAAATAAAATTTGCAGGGAGCCTTCATCAATCTGAAATCGATCGAAGGTGCCTTTGTTTTTATAACCGGCCGCAGCTTTTAGGGTTACGCCGGCGGGGGTGGTTGACAGGGCGGCCGTCCAGTCAGCCGAAGCCCTCCTGGCGGAATAGATATCGGTTTTAAGGGGGAGAAGAAGCCGGTAGCCGGTAATCCAGCGGGTGAAGTAGAACATTTCGCCTGTGCTATAGCCGGAAACGGAATTGCCCAGGTCCAAATTGAGGCTTACACTCAAGGGAATGAGAAACAAGGAATTACACTGCAGTTTCCATTCCTGGGAGAGAGTATCGGTTATTAACGCAGCTTTATTGTCCAAACGGAGGGCGGCGGCCGACGGCAATGAAATTAATAGCGAATTATCCCTGGAGAATTCGTTTGCCGCGTTTTTTTGCTGAAGGCTGTATCCATCGATAAAAGTAATCAGCCAGGGACGGGCAGGTATCTGAAGCCTATGCCCCCCGGAAAGATACGGTTTTAAGCCGTCGTAGATAACCCCGAAATTGATGTATAACCGGGTAAAGAGGATTTCCCCTTCAGCTTCACTCAAACTGCTTACGATGTATGTTCCCACTTCATCTCCATCGTAGGCGTTGAATCCACTGCTTGAAACCGTTGCATGTTCTTTTAGACTAACGTTACCAAGGACCGGAATATTCTTTATGGAAACAATAGGACCGGGAATAGAATAGTTAAGCTCAACCCTGGCGCCGGCATTTACACTGATAAAAGCCTGGGAAAGGTGAATTTCGTCAATGTAGAGGATACCTGCCGGGGAACCGGCGAGAGATATGGTAAAGTCGGATAAGGTGCCGCTCGTAGGTTCTATTGATACGACCGAGCCGGGCAAAGGCGTAGTATCCGTATATGCTTTGGCCGCCTTTAAGTCAATGGTTACTTTCCGCCAGGTTTCGGATACCCATAGGGGAAAGGAACATATAATTCCTTTACCGTCCAGGCCGGTGATGGACAGGGAGAAGACCGCCGTTTCGGGTTTTTCAACCGATGGGGTTCTTAGATAAAAATTCAGTTCTTTATATTCCGAGAGGGGCACGGGATTTGTGAAACCCGTAACATTCCAGGACTCGGTCACTGGATCCGGGCTGCCCCATTGTATCTCCAGGACTTTCTGAACCTCCTTATTCGGGTGGAACACGGCCGAAACCTCTCTATAGTGGAGTTCGAGATGTTCCGGACTTTGAGGTACAGCTTCCGCCTCAACTATCTCTCTGGCTGTAATCGAGCCCGAGGGACTGGTATCGGTTTTAAATGAGGTACCGGCGATCGAAAAACCTCCGATCAGAATTTTCCCTGCGGATTCTCCCGGCGAAGTATTTACCACAATAATTCGAATGGCGGAGACCGAGCGCAGTTTTTGTCTTTCCAGGGAAGTGAGGTTTATAAACAGTTCTTCCCGCCGCCATTCGCCGCCGGGCAAGGCCAGGTTCTTTTCATATATCAATTCGGGATTTTCACGGTCAAGCACGCCGTTGTTATCGGTATCTTCGGTATCTTTCCTCCGATTGCCTTTCCCGGCTGAACCGCCGCCTAAAAGCACTACCGCGCCGTTAGCTATATCATCAAAATTAAAACCGGCTGAATATTCGGAGGTTTCCGCATCCAGAACACCATCCCCATCCAGATCCTCGTCTATAGCCCCAATTTGCAGGATGACTGCGATATCCCCGGTTGAGTTGAGCGATTTCCAGGAAAAGCTTATAGAAGTCATATTGGACAGGTCGGGGGGCGGCTGGTTTTTCATAATGGGTATCTGGGCGCCGACCCAGCTTTTACTCTGCGTCATGGCATAGTCGAGGACCATTATTTCTCCGCTTATTCCTTCCTCCGCCGCGGAAGCGGTATACGGACCTGTTTTGGAACCATTTTCGTAGGGGTAGGACAGAGCCTCCTGCCAGGTATATGACATAAGCTGTGATCCTCCCAGAACACTGTACCGGTGGTAATCTTTGTAATACAGGATACCTCTATTCAGCTTTGTAAGGTTTTTGCCATCCACCGGGGTTAGCGGCGGGCTGGCCGGGGTTATCACATCCCCGGTAATCGACACGACCAGACCGTCTTCTTCCATCCCGAAGATTCTGAATGTCCCAGTCGTATCCGGGGTAGTAAAAGCGAGACCGGAGTCCAGCCGAACTGAAAGCTTTGATTTCTGGTACTCTTTTTTATACTCAAGACCGGCAGTGGTTGTTATGCTACCGTTATTCTCTCCCAGGATCGTAGAGTATCCACCGGAAAAAATATTCCACCTCAATCCCGCGGCCGCATCAAGTGCCAGGAAAGGAGTGACTACAAAATGATTTCCAATTCCCATCAAAAGATCGCCGCCGCGGGCTTTGGTCGATGTCCGGTAGAGGACTTCAAGCCTGTCTTCCGGGTGGATATAACCTGAAAACTCGATTTTTCCAGTCTGGTAATCAATCGTGTAAGCGGTTTCGGTAAAACCGTTGCGCTGTATTCTGACTGAACCTGGAATGACATCCGTAGTCAGATAGTATTCCCCTGGGGGTTTCATAATTTCCAAAAGAATTTCCTGATCCACATAACCGGGTTCGATCCTCCTGTCCGGTCCATAGAGAAATGGATATTGATCGGCGAAAGGATAACGATTGGCTGTAAGGCGCAGACCACCGCTCAAGGCATATACGGCCAACCGATTATCATCGGCTGCAATTTCGGCCGTTACTTCCGATTGGCGAAAGGCAAGGTTGCCCTTGTTAACCAGGATTATTCTTGTTTGGACATCGGCGTTCGCAATGTCCTCTTCAATTTTATACTGATTCAGCAGTTCGAAGGGCGAAAACCGCCCTTTTTCCCACAGGAGCAGGTAGTTGCTGCCGTTGGTGAAGATTTTCCGAGCCTCCATATCCTGGCCAAGGTAGGCGGTCAGAGCCCAGTTAAAGTCCACCGGCGTTGAGGCGGGATCAAGTTTATCCGCGGAAACCCCCGATAAAAAGCCTTTTCCCAGGGAATCATCTCCTACGGGGACACCATTTTTTGTATAGTAGACTAAAACCCGGCCGGTACACTCCTTTTTAAAAAAAATCCAGCCGTCATTGGTTGAGACAACGGCGTCGTCAGGAGTAATTTTCCTGTAAAATCTGTTATCGGAGCCTGGAATTGGGCCGTTCCCTGCTTCTAAAAGGATATCGAGATTTTCAACCCCCGCGTCAGGCAAAAGGAAGAACCGGCCGGTAATATATGCGCCGAGCTGAATAATTTCCTCCCGAATTTCCCGGTCTCCAATAAAAACTTTTTTCTGTTTTTCCGATGGATCGAACCGCACCATCACTTCATGCCTGGATTTCGAAGTGGCGAATTCCGCCGAGGCTCCGATAGAGTTTTTCTGACTTTCGGGGAACTTCAGAAAGCTGTACTGTGAAATCCCAATATCGGTATTACCCAGCCGCACATTTTGTAAAAACTCTCCTTCAAAACCGTTATAGCCGAGAAGGAAAGTACTGTCCTTAAATTCCTCTGAAAAGCTTGTTTCAAAAAAAAACCGTTTCATGATTTCAAGGGATAAGGTCAGGTCCGGCTTTTGATTAAAGTAAATACCCGGATTCATACCGGGAAAAACCCGGGAAAACGAAATTTTTCTGGTAAGGTCGAAACCCAGGCCGAAAGAGCCGGTAACCAGAGCTGTCCAGGAACCGGTTGCAAAAAGGCTTACATCCGCGTTCCCAATTTTCGTCTGAAGCAGAGTTTCCGGGGCTTCTTTTTCGAGGATGACAATGTCTTTACAGTATGCTTTTTGAAAAGTAACTCCAAAGGCAGCCGTGAGGATCGCTATCGGTAGCAGCAAGTTTCCTTTTCTTTTCAATAACATAAAATATATAGTTTTACTCGAAAATTATCATAAATTGAATTATAAATATAGGCATGACAAAATATTGAATCGCTGTTATGATGAAGAAAAATGAGTAATGAGAATGTAAAAGCCACAGCTTTTATAAAACGTCTTCTCTTGAATCCTGCTTTACAGGGATTAACACCCCTGCAGAAGGAAGAGCAGATTCTCCAATTCCTGGCCCAGAACGCGAATCAGCTTTATCCTACCCTTTCCTCAGCCGGTTTTTTCCCGGATAAAAGCTGGGAAAAAATATGGCTTCTGCTGTCTCAAAATCTTTTTGAAGAGATAAACGGCGAATTACTCTCCGGTTTGCAACAGATGATCAACGATAAGATCGATCTTTCTTTTATACCCTTTCTGCGCCAGCAGAACTGGCCGTATTCCAAGATCAAAGAAGAATTGTATAATTTTCTTTTACAGTTGCTGCAGAAGCCGGAAACACGGCGGGCGTTTACCGGTCCACACGCGGCCCTTGCGTATAGTTTTCCGGATAAATATATAGACCAGGTCTTTTTTCGGAAGGAGTATGCCTATTTTGAGATAACGAAAGTCCAGCGTCTTAGAATGAGTAAAGAAGAGGTTAAAAACTTTTTACTAACATCTATCCTTCTAAAGCCTGTTATCCATATTCTCACCGTCTCCGGTCCGCAAAATCAGCCGGAGAATGCCTCCGGCGTGGTGCAGAGCCAGTTCGCGGAAAAGGTCTTTGGGGTTGTAAAAGGACAATTATCTTCCCTGCCGGACCAGGTAATTAAAAGCGGGATTAACAGTAATGTGTCCTTCACTGAGAACCGCTTTCTTGAAGCGACTTCGCGGATCACATCGCTTTTTTCCGCCCGGTGCAGAAACTACAACCCTGCCCAAAAGGCGGATAGGGGAGCAGACTCTCCGGATAAAAGCTGGTTCAGCATTGCCAGGAGAAACTTCAAGTTTTATGGTTACGATGTAAAAATGCTGGATGAGTTTTATAAAATTGCGGCTGAAAATGGCTGGTAGGGGTTTTGCTATGAGAGTAAAAGTAGCGGCATTTTTTGAATCACTCGTTGTTGTGGTTATCCTTCTGGTACTGGTTCAGACATTTCTCGAGGATTTTTCCACCCTTGCTGTCTGGTCCTGGGAGGTGCGGAAGATACTGGTTATAACGGGTTTTGCCTTCGATCTTTTTTTTACATTGGAATTTCTTGGGCGGCTCTATTTTGCAATTTTTA
>JBFMGN010000162.1:0-7022 GCA_040752435.1 Spirochaetota bacterium | reverse complement strand
GGAGAATGTAATCTTTACGCCCCATAGTGCGGCATATTCCGACCGTGCCATTAATTATCTTAGGGAAAAAATAGCCCAGCAGGTAGCCCTGGTTTTAAACGGGCGAAAGCCGGAGTTTATTCGCAATCCCGAAGTATTAAAGCAAGTTAAGTTATCGGATGAATGAAAAAAGATAGGAGAGGGTTAAGGGTTTTGTATATTCGGCTTTCATATAATTTTAACGAAAATACTCCTTTCCCGGCCGGACTTGAATCGATAAAGATAGAGACAATCCATGAGATGGCGAAAGGTAGTATTTCGAATGTTTTTAGACTTACAATTTGCAATCATACCGGCACGCATATCGACGGTCCTAATCATTTCAGTCTGAAAAAAAAGACAATTGATAGATTCAATATCGAAGATTTCATTTATACTGATCCACTACTGCTGGATATTCCCAAGCATGACGGCGGATTGATTGACGTCAAGGATTTGGGACCTCACTTTAATTCTATAAAAAAGTGTGATCTATTACTGGTTCGAACCGGGTTTTCGAAAATTCGTCGACAAGACCCGAGGCGTTATATAGAAAGGAGTCCGGGGTTCTCGGCTGCTGCCGCGGCCTGTATCGCAGGGGGATTCCCGTCCTTGCGGGCAATGGCAATGGATACTCTTTCATTTGCCTGTTCATTAAAATTAAAAGAAGGCATTCGAGCCCATCAAATTCTCCTGGATGAGTGTTCACGTGACATATTCCTGATTGAAGATATCAATCTCGATTTTGACTTATCAAGGCTGAAGCAGGTAATGGCTATACCACTTTTTGTTGAAAATATTGATAGCGCTCCGTGTACAGTCTTTGCGTTAACGGATTAAAAAGGATAGTTGGAAATGGCAGGCAGGCTTCAGGGAAAGGTCGCGCTCGTTACGGGCGGCGGAACAGGCATCGGCCGGTCTATTGCACTCATTTTTGCCCGGGAAGGTGCGAAGGTTTCTGTCTCCGGGAGAACAATCAGTACCCTCTTAACGACGGTAGAAAGAATACGGGCAGAAGGCGGTTCTGCAATTTATATTCAGGGTGACGTGTCTAAAGCTTTCGAGGCCGAAAAAATGATCGGAAAAACGGTTCTTAAGTTTGGCAGACTGGATATTCTCGTCAATAATGCCGGAGTCCGTGGAAGCATTGGCACGATTCTTGATTTAACCGAAGAAGAATGGGACCGTACTTTTGATATAGATGCAAAGGGATCATGGCTTTGTTCCAAATATGCCATTCCTGAGATGAAAAAAACAGGCGGTGGATCTATCATTATGATTTCGTCTGTATCCAGCCATATCGGACAGCCCAAACAAGGCTGTTACAATGCCGCCAAAGCGGCCCAGGAGCTTTTGATGAAGTGTATGGCTTTGGATTTTTCTAAGGATAATATCCGGGTTAATTCGATCTGCCCGGCCTGGGTTGAAACGGAGATTAATAGGGAACAGCTTTCTGAAATGAAGAAAAATCCGGCTCACATCTATCCCCCTGGCTTTTCTTATAACTATATCGCTGAAACATTGCATCCGATAGGGAGGATCGGCACTCCCGAAGATTGTGCCTGGGCTGCGGTGTATCTTGCTTCGGATGAAGCTGCCTGGGTTACTGGAAGCTCCCTGATGATAGATGGAGGATTTACCTGTCAATAATAATCATCCAGGCTCCGCACAAATTCCACATCAACTTGTTACTGTAAAGGAGAGGAGAAAATGAGGGATGAAAAAAGAAGCATTCGTGTGGCGATTGCCGGTATTGGAAATTGTGCCAACTCAATAATCAGCGGAATCCAATGGTACCGGGAATTTTACAAAAAGGCGGAACCTGGAAGCCGTGTACCCGGATTGGTGCATGAGACCATACAGAATTACAAAGTCACCGATATCGAAGTGGTGGCAGCCTTTGATGTTGATGAGCGCAAAGTCGGTAAAGATTTAAGTGAGGCAATCTTCGCCGAAACAAACATGGCTTATAAATACGCTCTAAAAATGCCGAAGACAGGGGTTATAGTGCAGATGGGGCCGGTCCTGGACGGTGTTCCCGCTCATCTTGCCAATTTTGAAATTCCAGTAAAAGCAGCTCACAAACCTCCCGTTGATGTCGTCAAGGTCTTAAAAGAGAGTGGGGCGGAAATACTGCTTAATCTCCTGCCGACGGGTTCAGCCCAGGCTGCCCGGTTTTATGCCGATGCGGCGATAAAAGAGGCAAAAATAGGTTATTTCAATGGAATGCCGGAATTGATAGTTTGCGATCCTGAATACCAAAGGGCGGCGGAGGCAAACAAAGTTCCCCTGGTTGGAGATGATTGCAAGAGTCAATTAGGAGGTACGGCTATAAATCGGGCAATCGCCCAACTATTATTGGATAAAGGCATAAATATAGGAAAGATGTATCAAATCAATTATGCTGGCAATACTGATTTTTGGAATCTAGTTCATAGAGGCAGTACGAAACATTTGACTAAGAAAGAAGCCGTCACTTCATTAATTCCCTACGAATTTCCAATGGATACCGGATTTACATATATCAGGTTGATGGGAGACCGTAAAACAATGTATCTGTGGTTCGACGGCGGTAATTTTGGGAATGCACCCTTACATTTTGAAGCCAAGCTGGAGGTTGAAGACAGCCCGAATTTCGCCGGAGTGGTAGTAGATGTTGTACGGTATATAAAAATTGCGCTTGATCGTGGAATCGGGGGTGTATTGGATTCGGCCTGTATGTATTTTGCGAAACATCCTCCCAGACAAGTGCCCGATGCCGAAGCACGCGTTAGGCTGGATGAGTTTACCTCAGGAATAAGAGAGCGTTGATATGACCGGCATTCTCTTTGATTTGGCAGCCGTCGGCCACATTGTCATAGAGACTATTCATTATCCCGGCAGAACGATCGGCCCGGTATTGGGGAGTCCCCCGGCGTACTGCCTGATTGCAGCCGCACAGCAGGCAATTAGAACGGGATTAGTAACCAGGATAGGTAATGATTTTCCGACTGCACTGCTTCAACCGTTTCAGAAAGCCGGCGTTGACATGCAAGGCATCCGGTATTGCAGTCGAAGCACCATGAGTCAATTAATCTATGACTCTGCGGGTAACAAGGAAATAAGGTTTCCTTTTCGAGCGGCGCATATTACAACTGATGATATTCCCGATGTTTACCGCGGGTCCCGTCTGATTTATGTGTGCACAATGGAAGATGATGTTTTGCTTGAGAATCTTGCAGAAGTAGCCAGGATGGGAGCAGAGGCGGCAATTGATTTAGGGGGCTACGGCGGTGCGCATATGAGTAAGAAGCGGCGGGCCTCTATTTCCGATGTGGCGGCTTTTGCCAGGACAGCCGCCGGATTTTTTAATTTTGTAAAGGCGAGTGAAGAGGACTGCTCTCTTATTTTTGGAAAAGAGACTGTCATACAGTATGGGCGGCGTTTATTATCCGGTAAGACTGAAGCCGTAATAATTACTTTGGGCCGTCAAGGCTCTCTTATCATGACTAAAAAGAAGTGCTGGCAAGTTCCTCCCATAAATGGAAACCCGATAGATACTACCGGCGGCGGTGATGCTTTTATGGGAGGATTTTTCTCGGAATATCTTCGGTCTGGCGATATTTTGCAAGCTGCAATCTTCGGTTCAGCGACCGCCATTTGCGTTATTGAAAAAACCGGCGGTGTTTTTCCCGAAAGGATGCCAAAAAAGGATGAGGCAATGGCTCGGATACCGGCGGATATTATGAAAAGAATCATTTTACAATAGAACTTAGAAAGGAGGTTTTTCGTATGGTTAAAGTTAAAATCGGCGTTGTAGGCTGCGGAAGTATTGCGGAGATTGCACATTTACCATCTATCCAGAAAACCGAAGGGCTGGAATTGGAGGCTGTCTGTGATATCAACCAACAGAGGGCGGTGGATACAAAAGAAAAATGGAAAGCCAACCGATGGTACACTTCCTATAAAGAAATGTTTTCTGAAAGTAATCTGGATGCGGTCGTAATTTCCACTCCCAATAATGTACATCGCAATCAGGCTGTGGCTGCGGCCAGGGCAGGTATTCATGTTATAGTAGAGAAACCTCTGGCAATTACAAATTATGAGGCCTGGGATATTGTAAATGCATGCAATGAAGCCGGTGTTAAGCTTATGGTTGGCTGCGACAGGCGTTTTTGGATACATAATCAATGGGCTAAAGAACTTGTAGATGGTGGAGTCATCGGCACAGTGCTCATGAGTAGAGCGTCTCTTAATGAACATTGGTATAATTACCAGAATCATGTAGCCGTGACGGACTTCCGCCTGGATTGTTCGGTGGCAGGCGGAGCGGCTATTTCTGATACGGGCGCCCATGCCATTGATTTATTAACCTGGCTTAACGGCAGTAAGGTTAAACGTGTAATCGGAATTGCCAAAAGGGTAGCCATGCCGGAAAGTTACACCAGGTGTGATGATCTTGCATCACTAATGCTTGAGTTTGAAAATGGCGCTCACGGCTATGTGACCTGCAACCGCTTCAGTCCAGCCGTCTCCCAGGCAACAGAACTGTATGGCACCGAAGGAACGATTTACACCGCTACCGATGCAACCAATCCCTTTCAATCCTGGCCAATGGCGGTTTTTACAAATAAGGAGTACAGTCTTGAAAACTATCCGGAGATTCTAAAAAACTATCGCTGGCCGGAATTGTTTTGGGTGGAAGACTCCATCCATAAGCATGTACGCAAGCGATGGATCCCCATCTGCCCGCCCAGGCATCCCAATAACTACGAACGGATGACCGCTCATTTTCTCGATTGTATTATAAATGATAAAAAACCGTTGGTATCCGGGGAAGAGGGGGCACGCAGTATTGAAGTGATGTGCGCGGTATTTAAAAGTATGGAAACAAACAGTTGGGTTGAACTACCTCTTAAAGAAGAAGTCATACCTCCTCATTATAAACCTTTACCCCTCGAACAATAATAAGAAAAAGGAGGAGATCGATGGCAAAGGTCCTTATACTTGGCGCTGGCGGATTTGTCGGTACGGAAATAATCAGACAGGCTAAAGAAAAGGGGGATGAGATTTGCGCATTTTATCATTCCCATATTGCAGATTCAACGGTTGATAATGTCAGGGCAGATCTTGTTGACGCCGGCTCAGTCAAAACCGCGTTGAAAGGCTGCACTTTTGATATTATCTATCATGCGGCCTCCCTCCCAGGTGATACAGGCAATCCTAAGGAGATGATGGAAGTAAATGTTACCGGCTTATTTAACATGCTGGAATGGGCACGGGCAAATCCCGTTAAGCGTTATGTCTTAACCAGCAGTATCTCCGCCTACGAATGGTATCCTATGACGAAATTTAACCCGCCTGATTATATGCCGGTTGATGAAAACCATCCCTGCCGGCCGAAAGATATGTATGCCACCACTAAACGGATGCAGGAGCTGTTGGCATTAACCTATTATCACCAGTATAAAGTCCCGGCTGCCGTCTTACGCTTAACCGCAGTGGTGGGTCCCGGCGGTAAAGGCGGGGGGCGCAGTTGGCGCACGTTTGCCGAAATGCTTAAGGAGGGTAAGAAGGTTCAAATTCCGCATTTTTCGCCCGAGGAACTATGCCACTACGTAGACATTCGGGATGTCGGTCGTATGCACCTTGTTGTGGGTGAAAATCCAAAGGCCGTTGGTGAGATTTTTAATTGCTGTGCGAAAGAACCGACCCGGGGTTCGGAGTTCATTGAGATCATTAAAAAGATTAAGAGCGATATAGAAGTAGAATGTGGGTTTGCCTGGAGCATGGCACAGGGAGGAGAAATTCAATTCGATATGAATAAAGCTAAACAGTTACTTGACTTTGAACCCCAATACAGCCTTGCAGATTCGATTCACAGCATCATGGATTGGATTGATGCCGGCGGTTTGGAGACAGAGAAAACAACTGAACGAAAGTATAAAGCGGGAAGAAATAAGGAATAAGGCTTTTACAATCTTTAAGATTTATCCTGTTTGTTTTAAAAACAATTTTGAAATATATATTTCGATAAAATTTGTCTTTTCTGACAACTATTCAAATTATAACGCAACTGTTTTCAACAAATTTTTAAAATGTCTTGACTTATCTGAAATTCATGCTATGATGAAATAGAGTTACCCCAATATCAATATAGATATATAGCTATCTATCGGGGGTAATAAGATTATGATTCCGTCCATCGCCTTATCTATAGGCGTTAGCCTATAGATAAGGCGATACTACCCAATATGCTGGCCCAAGCTTCTCGCCCTCGAAGGGGGCTACAATCGGCCGAAGGCCGTACCATACGGAACGAAGATACTACGAGCGTGAGCTCGTAGTTCTTCATTTCATGCTTTCGTTTTTTGCATCTCTTAAGATCAAATCCGCAAAAAAGGAGGTGAATAAGGTAGTTTCAGCTTTTAATGTGGTCATAAAAAAATACGAAAACAAAAGCTTAAGGAGGAGAAGAATGAAAAAGATTTGGATTGGTTGGTGTGGGGGATTAATATTTTTTCTGTCTGTCGCCTCAGTCTTTGGCGGTGGGAAAGGGGAAGCGGCGGCTGGGAAGCCGGTCGAACTGAGCATGTGGTACTTTAACTGGCCGCCCGGCTATCTTTACCAGGAAGAGCGGGTAAAGCTTTACATGCAGGAGAATTCGCAGGTAAAGATTAACTTTGATCACAGTGTCCCGCCGGTGGGCGAGGGCGGGTTTGAAGACAAAGTGATAACTGCCTTAGCGACCGGCACCGCGCCGGATATTTTTGCGGTTATCAATCCGCAGGCGATTAAACTGATCAACAAGGGGCAGTTGGCGCCGATTGAGGCGGAAGCGCTGGAGGCCTTAGGCTACAAGTCAGTCGAGGAGCTTAAGGCGAGCCGTTTGCCGGGCGCCTTTGACTCGTGGTCGGATGGGAACGGGGTTCCGTATGGGTATCACTGGGAATTGAGCTGGCTGATACTGTTCAGCAACGACCAGCATTTGAAGGCGGCCGGGATCGACCCGGATGGGGTGAAGC
>JBFMGN010000161.1:0-7048 GCA_040752435.1 Spirochaetota bacterium | reverse complement strand
ATCTTTGACCCTTTTCATCAATTTTTGATCCAGGTCAATGGCCTCACCCGGTTCCATGATGTAGACACGGGCGCCGCTGCGTTTCTCCACCGTCGCCTTAAACCGCTCGGCCGCGTTGCTGTCCGGAAGGTAGTGCATGGGGATGGCCATGGGGGCACCTAACCACTCCAGCGCGAGAGCGGCTTCCTCCGGTGGCAACGGCACGATTTCGAGGCCGTGGTGAAGCAGGCCCCCCACGCCGAGCAAAGCCAGGTCCGGCTGATGCAGTTCCCCGAAAAGCTTGAGATCGCTGAACAGCGAGGTGTCTCCACTGTGGTAAATCGTTGGCCCGCCCTTTAACTTGAGCATGAAACTGAGCGGCTGACCCGAAAGCCATTGCGTACCCGATTGGAAGAACGAGACATGACGAACATCCAGTGCTTTAATAACCAAGCCGTTAAAATCTAGAGTACATCCTGAAAGCAGGTAGACGATACGCTCCTCCGGGATGCCACGATCGATGGCGTGTATGCGCACTTCCGGCCCGCAGGCCAGGAGGGCGTTGCTCTGCTTCACTATCTCAACAGCCTGTCCCCGATGATCAAAGGCGCCGTGGCTGACCAGCACCAGGTCGGTCTGGGCAAGAGACTCGATTGAGATCGGGCTTGGAGGAACGCTGTAAGCCTCACTGCCTTCTAAAAATGGATCTATAACCAGCCGGCAGCCTTCACGACTGGTAATCTCGAAACCTGAAAAACCTAAATAGCGGAGTCGTATGCTCAATCAGGTGTTCCTCCTCTTCCCCCGGTTTCTTTTCCTCGCCGCACCATAGCATATAACTTGGGTTTGAAGGGACTGTAGAAGATTCCAGATTCGGTTATGATACCTGTCAGAAGGGAAGCCGGAGTAATATCAAAAACAGGGTAAAGGGCCTCAACGCCCTCCACGCTGATGGGCGAGCCGTTGATGCTCAATATTTCTGCGCCGGAACGCATTTCGATTGGAATATCATCTCCACTCGCGCAGTCCGGGTCGATGTTGTAACGCGTGGTAGCGGTGTAGAAGGGGAGGCCATGCTCGCGGGCGGCCAGGGCAATGAGATAAGTGCCCACTTTGTTGGCCAGATCGCCGTTGATGGCAAGGCGGTCGGAACCGACTAAACACACATCCACCTGGCCGCTCTGCATCATAGCACCCGACATGCCATCCGTGATCAGGAATACAGGAATACCAAGCTGTCGCAACTCCCATACTGTAAGACGCGCTCCCTGAAAGTAAGGGCGAGTCTCCTGAGAAATTACCCGGATGTGCTTGCCGGCTTCCGCCGCAGCGCGAATCACGGATATAGCTCGACCCCCGTATCCGGCACCTGCCAGTGCACCGGAGTGGCAGTGCGTCAGAACAGTAGCCCCATCGGGAATAATTCTGGTTCCTTGGCGGCCGATCGCCTGCTCCATATCGAGCTGCCGCTCGACAAAGGCCGCGGCTGCAGAGGCCGCCGTCTCAATCGATTCGCTCCTTCCAGCACCTTGGACTGCATCCAGGACTTCCTCAGTGGCTAAGCGCAAGATAACTGCGGTGGGGCGGGCTTCACGCAGTGGTCGGGTAAGAGCATTCCACTGCCCGGGGTCATGGGGTGCACTACGTACGGCCAGATAGGCTCCCCAAGCGCCAGCACAGCCGAGGGCACCTGAGCCGCGAATCTGCATACTTCGAATTGCAGCGGCCATCTCGGAGGCATCACGTATTTGAATCACTTTCCGCTCGAAGGGCAACCTGGTCTGGTCTAATAGGGCAACACCCTCCCCTTCAGGCCATATGGGCACAAAAAGTTTTTCGTCGTTGGCGCGTCTGTTCAATCGATCTAGAACTGTTAGGCCAGTACCTCTTGACAAAAATTTTCTCTAATTGTAAACTGTATACAGTTTACAATTTTTAATGTGAATTGTCAAGAAATGTACCAATTATGAAGAAAACGATCTTCAACCAAATAGAAAGATCCGATCCCCTGGTGGAAAGCGCCTTCCAGAGGATTACCGAAGCTATCGTTAATAAGCGCCTGCACCCCGGAGATAAGCTCGTTGAAACGCGATTGGGGGAGCAATTGGGAGTGAGCCGCGGCCCTGTTCGTGAGGCTTTAAGCAGGTTGGAGCAGATGGGGATGGTGCAGAAGATACCATACCGCGGCGCCTTTGTCTCGACGCTTACTGAACGCGATATCGAAGAGCTACACAGCGTTCGAGAGCCTCTTGAGGGTTTGGCGGTTCGGCTTCTGGCCCGACAGCGAAATCCTAAGGCAATCGCCAAACTTGAAGCACTCCTTGAGGCTATGCGCCAAGCGGCTGTCGCAGGCAGGCAAAGTCGTGTTGTATCCCTTGACGCAGATTTTCACGATGCGTTGATTGCGTTGAGTGAACATAAATTGCTCCAGGAGATTTGGGTCACCGTCAGCGTGCGACTCCGCCGCTTTCTGTTGCTGAAGATAAAGCGGCTCTATAGGACCCTGGACGAAGCTGTCGCCATACACGAACCGATCGTTCAAGCCATTGCAGCCGGCCAGGAGGATCAGGCGGAGGCAGAAGCGCGTAATCACGTGGCTGAAGCAGGCCGGGTTTGGAACCAGGCGGCTGTCTTAGACAAAAAAGTATGAAGCTGAGGTGAAATCATGAGCCTGCGGGTGGCTCCAGTCCGCCAGTTGCTTTCCTCTGAGAGGGTCGAAAACATTGCCGCCGCGGTTCGCCGGGGCTTGCAAGCGCTGCCACTTGATGAGCGAGTGAAAGCCGGTATGCGTATTGCGGTGGCGGTCGGGAGCCGGGGAATTTCCAGTATGGTCATAATTGTGCGCACCTTGGTTGAGGAACTGGTAGCCCTGGGCAGCACTCCTTTCCTGGTTCCTGCGATGGGAAGCCACGGCGGCGGCACTGCCGAGGGGCAGCGGGCTTTGCTGGAAAGCTACGGCTTGCAATCGGCATCCCTGGGTGTTCCGATCCAAAGTTCCCTGGAAACAGTAAAGATCGGTGAAACTCCCGAAGAGATGCCCGTTTATCTCGACGCTCATGCTGCGGCTGCCGATGGCATCATTGCCATCAACCGAATCAAGGAGCACACCGCCTTTAAAGGGCACTGGGAAAGCGGGCTTTTCAAGATCCTGTCGGTTGGACTCGGTAAAGCACGCGGCGCAACTGATATTCACAACCGGGGTATCCATGAGGCTATGCCGGCAGCGGCGCGGGTGATTTTGGCCAACATGCCGGTTATAGCCGGAATTGGGATTGTGGAGAACGGCTATCATGAACCAGCGCGGATTATCGTGCTGCCGGCAGAGCGGATCGAAGCTGAGGAGCCGGCTTTACTTGATCTGTCCCGAAAGCTAACGCCCAAAATCCCCCTCGAACCGCTCGATCTTTTATTGGTACAGGAAATGGGCAAAGACATCAGCGGAACCGGTATGGACCTCAATGTGATCGGGATGTGGCGGCGCAGCGGCGGCCCGGTCGTTCCGCTGATCAATACCATCGCTGTTCTCGATCTGACGGAAAAGAGCCACGGAAATGCCACTGGAGTCGGCCATGCGGACCTGATCACTCAACGGCTCAGGGATAAAATCGACCAATCATCTACTTATACGAACTGTCTGACGTCCCATAACCTGCCTGGCGGCAAGATTCCTATCACCCTGGCCACCGATCACCAGGTTATCGAAACCGGTCTGGCGGGTGTGGCCCATGAGCGGGCCCGCGTGGCAATCATCCGGAACACTCTGGACCTTGAACTGCTCTGGGCTTCGGAAGCGCTCCTGTCGGAGATTGCCGCATCGCCAATTTTAGAGAGGGTTGGCCCGCTACGCGGATTGGAGTTTGACGAGGCCGGCACTTTGATCCTCCCGGAGGTGGATGGGCTGTGAGTCAGGTTTATCTGCAAGGAGGCCTGGTGCTGCCTCTCGATGGAAAAAACAAGTGGTTCGATCCCGGCGTGGTCCTTTTTGACCAGGGGCAAATTACCTTTGTCGGCCCGCAGGAAGAAGCCCCCATACCGTCGAGGGATACCACTATTCACGATTGCACGGATCGAATTGTTATGCCCGGGCTCATCAATACGCACACCCACACCGGTATGACCTATTTTCGCAATTTAATAGATGATTTGCCCTCGACCGAGTGGTTTCGGCGAGAGCTTAAAGCCGAGAGCCTGTTAACGACTGATGATATCTACTGGTCAGCTCTACTTGGAGGGTACGAACTCCTCCGCCAGGGAGTGACTACCATTGCCGACCGCTTTTCTCACATGGATGTCATCGTCAGGGCGGTGGAACAGCTCGGGCTGCGTGCCATTGTGGCCCCTTCTCTCGTGGATCGTGATGAAGAGACACGAAAGCGCCAGACCCTGTCTTTACTGGAGCGTTATGGGACACGCGGGAATGGTTTGATTCACGTCGGTTTAGGCCCGGTAGGACCCGATACTTGCAGCACAGAGCTACTGCGCTGGACGCGTACTCATGCAGACCGTTATGGAGCCCTGATCTTTATTCATCTGGCCCAATCCTATCAAGAGCTGATTGAGGTGGCCCGGCGCGGTTATCGGGGGTCGGCCCGATATCTGGAGGCTATCGGTCTGTTGGGGCCGGATGTTGTCGCCACCCATTGCCTGTATCTAGATGAGGAGGAGATAGATCTGCTGGCGGCCCAGAACGTACGGGTAGTTCATTGCCCGGTCAGCAATGCCAAGATCGAGGGAAAGTTGGCGCCTGTCTTGGCCATGGAACGGGCTGGAATACGCGTTGGGCTCGGAACCGATTGCGTTGCTTCGAACAACAGCATGGATATGTTCGGCGAGATGAAATCAGCCGGTCTACTTCATAAGGTAGCTGCCGGAGACCCTACCGTTATGCCCGCAGCGCATCTTCTAGAGCTGGCCACCCAAAAAGCCGCCGACTGCCTCGACCTTGGCCGGACAGTGGGCTCCCTCGAGGTGGGAAAACGGGCCGATGTGATTACCCTGAGGAGAAATGCACCTTCCCTTCAACCCTGGCATGACCCTCTGGCCGGTTTGGTCTATTCAGCCAGGGGCTCGGAAGTCCGGGAGGTCTGGATCGATGGGCATCAGAGAATGGCCGATGGGAAGCTGCTTGCCAGCGAAGTAGATGAAGTCGTCTCGCGAGCCGCTGTTTGGACGAAGCGATATGCACCGGTCGAGCGCGATTGGTCGGAGAGGGCATAGCCATGAGCGAAACACGATTCGAATCAGCCAGTTCACCCTTCACCGAGGTGGGGACCAACTATCACCTGGGAATCGGCCCTGAAGATATCGCACCCCTCGTGCTTTTACCGGGCGATCCGGGCAGGGTGGCATTGATTTCCGCTGGCTGGGACAGCTTCCGCGAGGCAGGTCTGAACCGCGGGTTTGCAACCCACGTGGGGGAATTGAAGAACGAGCCAATCTGTGCGGTTTCAACCGGCATTGGAAATCCGGCCATGGCGACAGTGGTGGAATCTCTGGTCCGCCTGGGGGCTAAAACGCTTTTAAGAGTAGGGACAACCGGCTGCATTCAGCCGGGTATCGCCCTGGGAGATCTTATCATCGCCTGCGGAGCGGTACGGCTTGACGGTGCAAGTCGTGATTATGTGCGGCCGGAGTACCCCGCTGTTGCCCACCCCGAGGTGGTGATGGCACTCGTTGAGTCCTGTGAAGAGATAGGCTGCCGTTACCATGTCGGCATTACCGCCTCGACCGATTCATGGTACCTGGGGCAGAGTCGTCCCGGCTGGAAGGGTTATAGCCCTAGTTTTTCTCAAACTCTTCTACGCGATCTTCAACAGGCCGGCATACTCAATTTCGAGATGGAAGCTTCCGCCCTTTTTACGATAGCTTCAATCTACAAGTTGCGGGCAGGAGCTATTTTTACGGTTGTGGCGAACAGAATCGAAGATACTTTCCAGGTCACCGGCGTAGAAAAAGCCGTGGCGGCTGCCAATCGGGCAGCGCTTCTCCTCTATGAAATGGATCGGGAGAAATCGGATGCAGGAGCATTCTTTTGGTACCCTGGCTTACGGGCTAAAAAATGAACCTTAGCTGCCTCCAGCCGGTGATGATCAATAGCCAGGTTCGGACTGACCTGGCTTATTATGGCTGAATGCCTGTCTCTCTGGTTGATCGGAGTCACAGGCACAGAATATTAATTCTTTAAGGAGGGCATATTCTATGAACCAAAATAAACACTTGCGCCTGTGCGGGGCGCTTCTCTCTCTGCTGCTTGCTTTAATATTCATCTTTGCAGCAAACGAAGCGGCAGAAGCGGGAGGAACAAAAGAGTCGGTGGAAGCCGAAAAGCAAGTTACGCTTCGCCTATGGATGCAGCAGGACAATTTGCTCGTGGCGGCCATGCAGAGCCTGATTAAATCCTTTGAAGCGGCTCACCCCAATATTAAGGTGCAACTCGACTCGTTCCCCTTCAACGAGTATCACCAGAAGGTTTCTACGGCATTTGCCGGTAACGATGCTCCCGATGTTTTCTGGATGGATGTGCGCGTCGCTTCCTTTGCGCAGCAGGGCGCCCTGATGGTTTTGGATGGGTACATCACCCAAGAAAACCGAGACGACTATTTACGTTCGGCCTGGATAGAGACCGAGTACGAGGGCAAGACCTATGGGGTGCCGATGCATCAACTGACCGAGGCGTTGTACGTTAATACGGAGATGGCCAAGGCGGCCGGCATTGAGCTGCCCGCCACGGTTGAAGAGGCCTTAACCTGGGATCAATTCGTCAAAGGGGCGGCCAGACTCACTAAGCGCTCCGGCGATCAAACCCTGGTCTGGGGTTTTGGCGTGCAAAGGCAACTCCAAGACTGGTCTGTGCTCCCGGTGGTCTATCAGAATGATGGGAAGGTACTATCAGAAAATCTGAAGAAGGCCAGCGGCTATCTGAACGGTCCTGCCACTGTCGAAGCGCTCACCTGGTACGGGAATCTTTTTAAGAAGGAGAAAGTCGTTTCGGTGGAGCCGATCCCCGATGGATTCCCAACGGGCAAGATTGCCATGTTCCAGGCGCCCAGCAGCTACCGTCCGGTCCTGG
>JBFMGN010000160.1:3105-7057 GCA_040752435.1 Spirochaetota bacterium | reverse complement strand
AAACCTTTAAAGGCTGGAAAAAAAGTATAAACGGATGCCGGGGGTTTGACGATCTTCCGGTAGAGTCAAGAGAATACATCCGTTTTATCGAAGACTACACGGGTACTCCGATTGATATAGTATCTGTGGGCTATAACCGCAGCCAGACTATTCAGAGAAAGAACCTGTGGACACGATCCTGATACTTGACTTCGGAAGCCAGACAACTCAGCTTATAGCCCGTAGAATTCGGGAAATCGGCGTTTACACGGAAATAATTCCCGGAGACACTTTTCTAACAATAACGACAACAGAAACTACTGGGAACATCTCTCTTCCAAACGGCTCGCTTATCGCTGAAGTGAAAGGTTTTGTTTTTTCCGGTTCTCCTTTCAGCGTCTACGATGTTAATGCACCGGCACCCGACCGGGAACTCTATTCTTGCGGGCTTCCGATACTGGGAATATGTTATGGATTGCAGCGGATTATCCGGGATCATGATGGAGAAGTGATTTCCCTAAAAAAGAAAGAGTATGGCAGGGCTAAAGTCAATATAATAAAAGAATCACCTCTTCTAAAGAACATCCCGTGGAGTTTTATTTCCTGGATGAGCCACGGCGACAGTATCACTAAAATCACCTCGGATTTCACTCTGCTTGCTCAATCTGAAAATCATCCTGCCGTGGTGGCTGATCTTGCTCGACAGATATACGGCCTCCAATTCCACCCGGAGGTGTCCCATTGCGAATATGGCCTTCAAATACTGGAAAATTTTGTTACGGGAATCTGTAAGGCCGGAAAAGGATGGAATATGGATGTATTCCTCCGAAAGGCCGAGGAAGATATAAAAACCAGAGTGAAAAACCGCAATGTGCTTCTCCTTATTTCAGGCGGAGTAGACTCAACCGTTGTCGCAGGGCTCCTTTTAAAGTGCTTGAACGCGGAACAGGTATATCTCATGTATATCGACACCGGATTGATGCGTAAAGGGGAGACGGAGGAAGTTACAAGCAACCTCTATCAATTAGGGGCAAAGAACCTGTTTATTGTAGATGCCTCCGAACAGTTTCTGTCGGCCTTAAAAAATATTGAAAACCCGGAAGAAAAACGGAGAATCATCGGGGATCTGTTTATAACGATTCAGGAAGAAGAAATAAACAAGCATAAGATAACCGATGCTTTCCTTGTACAGGGCACCCTCTACACGGATTTGATCGAATCCGGCAAGGGCATCGGCCAGAAGGCACATGTTATAAAATCCCACCATAATGTGCTGTCACCCCTCGTGGAGAGAAAAAGAGCACAAGGGCTGCTGATTGAGCCGGTGGATTGCCTCTACAAGGATGAGGTGAGGGCATTGGGCAGGAAAATCGGAATAAAAGAAGTCATCATCCGACGACAACCCTTTCCGGGGCCCGGCCTGGCAGTCCGGATATTAGGTGATGTAACGAAAGAAAAATGCGAAGTATTGAGGGAAGCTGATTCCATTTTAATAAGCGAGCTTAGAAGAAGAAACCTCTACAACGATATCTGGCAGGCTTTCTGTGTACTCCTTTCCGTTAGATCGGTCGGTGTGGCCGGAGACATGCGGAAGTACGGCTGGGTCTTGGCCATTCGGGCTGTTATCTCCAAGGATGGGATGACGGCGGATGTCTTTCCCTTTCCTATGAAGGCTCTGCTTGAAATATCATCAATAATTACGAATCAAGTACATGCCATTGGAAGGGTGGTCTACGATGTATCCAGCAAACCACCCTCTACAATTGAGTGGGAATAAATGACAGATGGCGGGAGTCGCCTTCCCATCGCCGACTTCCTGTCGGCTCTCTGTCCAGGCCGCCTCGCTCACTGCCGCACACATCCTGTGTGCTTATCCTCCCTGGTCGGTCGGCGTTCGCTCGTTTCGACTCCCGCAGCAATAAAAAAGCCGACAGCTCTTCGGATAAACTGCCGGCTCTACCTTGGAGATGGCGGGAGTCGAATCTATCGAAACGGAATTTCACGGTGTTGTACCGTGTGACTCTATGTGTCTAATTTATCACACAATAAAGAGTTAGTCAAGCATTATGTATTTTTTTGTTTTGTTTTGTATCCCGGCTTATGGTCACACTGCCGGTCACATCGGTGTAACCTGCTTAGTGGTCTTGACGGCAGGTATCACATATGATACATTTGACTATGTACACGGTGCGGGTGAAAAAATCCGTTGAGAAGCGGATTACGAAGGCCCCTGAAAGGGTTTAAATCCTTTTTGACGAATTGACGGAGGATTTGGAAACCGATGGGCCGCTTCAACCCGCTTGGCCTAACTTCTCTCGATTGGGGAAGAATGGGTACCACTGTCACCTGGCCTATTCCTGGATCGCATGCTGGTACCACGAGAAAGATTCTGTAGAGATAGAGGTATACTATGCTGGTAGTCGAGAAGACGCACCATATTAACGTACAAGTGACCGGGGAAGGGGTGGCAACGGTTCAAACTATCATCAAAAATGCCCTACCGGATGCAATTATTACGGATGATTCTGAAGACACAGTAGTTTGGAAAGACACCGATCTTGCTAAGGAGATCAAAGCTTTGAAGACGCCAGGTAGGCTTTTACGGGCTTATCGTGAAAGGGCGGGCATGAGCATTGTTGAATTATCCCGCAAGGTCGGCACTAAGTACCCAAATATCTCTGCCATGGAGAATGATCGCCGAACTATCGGATTGCGCATCGCAAAGAAACTCGGCAAAGCCTTGAACATGGATTTCCGGAAGCTTCTCTCGTAATTCAGGAAATCTGCTGCCACTGGCCGGACGCCGGGACGTTGTCATAGCCCCAGATCCGACAGGCCGTATTTAGGCAGGTGATCTTGATAATTCCAGGTACCGCCGCGGAGGGCGTCCTCGCAGCTATATCGTAACGCGTCGATACAATGGTCGTGCCGCGGATTGATAATCGGCAGCACCTGGCCGGTGATTTTATCGGTCTTGTAACTATACATTTTGAATTCATCGATTGTATGCTGGCACCGGGGATGGATAACAATACGTTTAAAACTTCGCAGGTATTCAAGCCCACCCTCGATACTGCCCGCACCTTTGCGGGAGGGTTCTATCTTATAGCCCAGGCTGTTTAGATATGATATCAATTCCGGCCGGCTTGAGTCGGCTTTAATCGGCCATTTTTTAGCTGGCAGCACCGCGTCAAGCATATTCGACATCTTGTCGATTTCTATACCATGGCCGACCGCCTCGGAATCGATGTAAAGTACGTTGCCTTCGCCGATGAAGCACCGGACAACCGCCATCGGATCGCTGGCAAAGCCAAAATCAAGCCCGCACTTAAAAACGGCCTCAGCCGGCGTATCAAAGCGTTCAACACTAAACTTTCCAGCAAACACGGTCGCGTCCGAACGCAGCCAGGGGTCGCCCTGCCACACATGTTGGAAGCGTTCCGGATCGCTGACTCTATCGTAATCCGCTTCATCAAGAAGCACATGCGGGCACCACGGATTATCACTGAATAAAACTTTTTTGACGATGGAGCCAGGACGCGGATTTTTTATGAACCGTTCATAAAACGGATCGTCCTCTCTGTCCCGGTTGCCGGACATCCAGATTTCAGAATTTGGTTTTCTAATGGTCGGCAGCAGAATATCCCATGATTCATTCGATACTGTGCCGCATTCTTCAATCCAGCAAACATCAATCGCCTCTATTGACCGAATGTTTTTCGGACTATGTCGCAAGCCCTCGAATAAAAAGAGACTTCCATTTTTGCTTTTTATTTCATCTCTAAAAATATCAAAATATTTTTCAAGACCGAGCCGGCTGATCATGTCGTTCAGAAGAAGCCAGACTGAATCATCCAGCGAATTCTGAATTTCCCGCGTGCACAACACCCGGATTTTTTTCTCAAGCGCCATAATGGTAAGCACGGTGGCAAACGCCCAGGATTTTCCGGCACCCCTGCGCCGCCGTAATAAA
>JBFMGN010000160.1:0-3095 GCA_040752435.1 Spirochaetota bacterium | reverse complement strand
GGGCAGGCTTGAACAAATCTTCAAAAGCTTCCGGCAGGTAAACATCAACGGTCATGAATTTAAAACCTCCAAAAATTTGCACGTGGCGGTACCTACAATCGATTTTTCAGCCAAAATCATAAATATATACCCCCTGAAAAAGGGGAGCTGTGCGGACGGGCGCACAACCCCAAAATAAAAAATAATAAGGAGTAATAAAATGTGGATCAGGATTCCCGGCTCCATCTGTTAATAAGCTTATCAAGCTGGCCGCTTTCTTCCAGGGCAACCGCCTCCGCCCTGGTCATCTTATCAAACTGCCGGCGGGTCAGCGTTTCAGGCTGAATGCCCGAACCAGGCTGATAGGCATTGTCTACTATAAACCTGTTGACTGCCTGCCTGTCGATATCGTTTTTCATTAAACTGTATTTTTTCAGCTTTTCATCAACGTCGGCTTCATCTCTGAAAACTACACCCAATTCCTCAAGACTCTCCGGTTTTATCCCGGCCTCAAAGGCCTTGCGGATAAAATAATTTTTTAATTCCAATGCCTTGATCTTCGCACCCGCCGCGGCTTCAACCTTTTCAACCCGCTTCAAAAGCTCAGGACTGCCGGGATGATTTTCCTGGAAAGTTTTCAACGCCGAGGTGATACGCTGATCGACATACGCCCTTACTACCTTACCAGTCTCGGGATTATTCAGCAGTTCTTGAATTGTCATTTTTTTCTCCTTCGGACTTCTCAGGCTTTGGTGTAACCTTTGAGTCCACTTTTTCATCTTCAAGCGGTGAATTTATTTCCGTTGTCTCGGCCGCATTCAAATAATCAGCAAACTCGATTTCAAGCTGTGTCAGCCGGTACTCGTTGTCACCCGGTGTTTATCATAATCCCGGCGATAGTTTTCCACCAAACGGTCAAGCATTTCGGTTATTTTTTCCCGTTCCTTGACGTTGGCAAGCGTCAAGTCCGCCCGAACCGCCTTCAAAGCTTCGGCTTTTACCTTGCTAAGCTGAACATCATGGGTACCCCTGTCTTTCAGGCTTTTCAAACCAGCTCTCAAGCTTGTTACCTGTGCCAAGGCCTGCCGGGCTGGGAAGTCTTTAGACTCCCGTAAGTGTTTTAATGTAATTAGTTCTGTCATTTTATCTCCTTCGCGTGTCTTTGACCCGCATATAAAGTATTTTAAAATCCAAAGTCCTGGGCAATCAGCTCGCGAATTCTCGCAATTCGTTCTTCCGGTGTTTCGGGTTGGTTCGCTCTTGTTGGGACTGCTATTTTCGTTTTCTCAACGGCGATCCCTGCAACCGGTTGCGGTTCCGGGACGGGTTCCGGTACCCACTGTTCAATTCCCAATTTTTCACCTGAAATATGCCGGGATTTGCCCGTTCTAAAACTTTTACACAAAAAGCCGGTTTTAAGCGATGTGATTAAAAAAATGCGGAAGGATGGAGGTTCATCCTGGGCATTGCCCGCTTTTGCTTCAAGCCGTCTTAGCTTGCTTTCCAGAGTTTCAACCATGCCAATATCCCCGTGACGGGATTGTCACCCGCCAGCTCCAAGGGTGTAAGTTATTACAGCATAAAGAATTAGATGAAACGGACACGGTGATTGTGACCATCTGTGTGACCCCTTAGGGGTAAACCCCCTTCTGCTGGTCTTCTAATGCCTTTATCCGCCGCTCTAATTCACCCACTTTTAGATGGGTCAAAAGCTTGACTAGTGAATTAAAGCCGTAGATGAGACACCTATATTTATTATCAGTGATCTCACCCTGCAAAAATCGGCGCATTGTATCAGCTAGGTCTGCGCGGGTGTTTTCAAGGCTATCCAATAACAGCGTCATGTTTTTCGCCTTCCCCGCGGGCAGGTCTTGCTTTTTTAGTTCATTCAGTTCAATTTGATCCATTTCCCTAGTTTCCTCCGTACTTTAAAAATTGAATTTCGTTCTCCAAACTCATAAAAATTTTTAACCCCTCCTCAAATCTTTTAAAACTCATTTCTGAACCATAGTGATAAAGGAACAGTTTCAGGTCGTCAATTTTTTCCTGGTACAGAAATGCCGTTTTATTTTTATCATCCATGCCGTTCCCCCTGCGGTTTAGTTTGGTAACCAGTTTGGAAACTAAATAATTAAGTAGTTAAGTAGTTAAATAGTTTGGTAGTTTGGAAGTTCCAGTTTAGAACTTCCAAACTAAATTATAGCTTTAACTTTATAACTTAATTTTCAACTACTGATTACCTCGCCATTAAAAATTTTTCTGATTTCTTCGTCGGTACAACAAGATTTTTTTGTCAGTGATTCCAAATTGAAATATAGCTTTTTATTATATTTACCGTGTTCCTCCCGCAATCTGTTCCCCACCATTCCGGCGATGATATTCCGAAGGGATTTCCCGGAGATTTCTATATTCTGATTGTGAATCGCCTCCTCAATTTCTTGAAAAGACAATTTTTTTTCGGCTATTATGCTAATTACCGCATTAACAATTTCATCCCGTCGAGGGATAGCGTCACCCAAAAATTTAAAATACAATTCATCTGTTGTATTTTGAATTTCCAATCTCATCGGTGAAATAGGCATACGCCGTGACTTGACGGTTTGCAACAGAAGATTCCCATTTCTTTCGTATAATGAGTATTCGACGTCAACTGCCCCGATAATATCCGAAGACCCTCTTGCGCGTCCCTCAAGTGTTCCGTCGCCTTTTGTATGATGATGTAATACAAGCACACCTATACCCTGATTTACAATTTCACGTAACTTTCGCATTACGGAGGCCATTTCAACCGCCTCATTCTCTCTTGCGTGGTGCAGCCGGATAAGCGAATCAAAGATTACTAAAATAGGATTTATTTGCCCAATCACATCATTCAGCGAATTAAAGCTTTTTTCATTGTCTAACAGGATATTTTGAAAAGATAGGAAAAAAATTGGGAGATCAGGAGAAATTCGCATTTTCAGAATCCGATCACGGAGATCCGATAGCGAATTCTCCTCGTCGATAAATAAAACACTGCCCGTGCGCCTCACGGGGAATTTGCCGAATAATAGATTACCGGATGCCAAAGCATGAGCAATCGCCAAAGCTAAGGCCGATTTTCCACGACCAGTATA
>JBFMGN010000016.1:0-15335 GCA_040752435.1 Spirochaetota bacterium | reverse complement strand
AGTTAAGCACGCGCTCCGGGCTTAAGGGTAATTCTTTGATCTGCTCGCCGATGGCGTCGTAGACGGCATTGGCGATAGAGGCGGCCGTCGGGCAGATAGAAGGTTCACCGGCGCCCCGTGCACCGTACGGTCCTGCTGAAGGCGGGCCGTTTACGATTATGTTCTCAAACGCCGGCACATCCAGCGCAGTCGGCAGGCGATAATCGAGCAGTGTTGGATTGAGCACGCGTCCTTCACAGGCAAGATGCTTTTCAAAAAGTCCGAAACCGATTCCCTGCGTTGCCCCGCCTGACATTTGCCCTTCCACTAAAGCTGGATTGACGGCCTGTCCGACATCCTGGGCCGTGATAAGCCGTAAAACCCGCACCCGGCCGGTCTCGGGATCAACTTCCACCTGAGCAATCTGGGTTGCAAACGCCATCACCGGCGGAAGCCCGCTGGAAACACCTACCCCGTGGGCCGGTCCAAGGCCCAATTCCCGACGCAGCCTGGCGACCTCACCCAGGTTAAGAGGGCCGGCCGCGCAGCCTGTTCCATTCTGGCGGGCTTCATCTTTTCCGCACGAGCACACCATCCCGCCCTGGACCGTGATGCATTCGACGGGAAGGCTGCGGCTTAAGGCATATGTCTCACATAATTGCCGCCGTAATTCGCCGACTGCCCGCAGTACGGCCGCGCCTGTGACCGGGAGAGTACGGCTGCCGGCCGCGGTATCGTTGAAGGGCACGGTGGACGTATCTCCTAAAGTAACCGACACCCGTTCTACGTTGATGCCTAGCTCATGAGCAACAAGCTGGGCCAGGGCCGTGTGCGTGCCGGTCAGATCCACTGCACCGGTCACAACTTCAATCGAACCATCTTCGTTTAAGATCACTTCCGCCGTTGAGGTCGAGCTCATCCAGATCGGCCATGGAGCGCAGGCCAGACCCCAGCCGATCAGCCTCCCTTCCGGCGTCGGCCTTAAGCGGCGCTCGTTCCAGCCCGCCCTTTCAGCGGCACGCTCAAGCGTCTCCTTGACGGCCACTGCTCCGACGGGCAGCCCATTCGGCCAGGTACCGCCTTCGGAAATGAGGTTTTTACAGCGCAGTTCAAGCGGGTCCAGACCAAGTCTCCGGGCGATACGATCCATCTGCGATTCGAGGGCGAACATGAGCTGGGGCACTTTAGGTGCTCGGAAAGGACTTGAAGGTATGTGGTTGGTATAAACAGAGATGCCGGTCAGGCGCAGGTTAGGGATCCGATAGACACCACTGCCAAGATAGGTCACAGACTCGCTGTCGTCGCCGCAGGCGCCCATGTCAAATACGAATCGGCCTTCGCAGGCAAGGATCGTTCCGTCACGTTTTACACCGGTTTTATAGGTCAACACGTTACGGTCCCGGGTCTGTGAAGCGATAAGCTCTTCCCTCCTTGAGAGAACCATCTTCACCGGCTTCCCGGCCTGCCGGGCTAATTGGGCCGCCAGTGGTTCGAGCAGCATCTCAATCTTGCCGCCGAAGGCGCCGCCTACCACGGTCGGAATGACCCGCACGCGGTTAAGCGGCAGCTTGAGAACCGAAGCCAGTCCGGCACGCACACCGAAGGGACTTTGAGTGCCGGTCCAGACAGTGATGCCGCCATCGGCTTCCGGCCTGGCTACACACGCGTGCGGCTCAAGATAAGACTGGTGGACGCGCTGGGTGACAAACGTATCTTCGAAAATTAAATCAGCCTGGGCAAAACCTTGCTCTACAACGCCGGTTTCGCAGGTAATCTTTCCAGCCCCTTTTATTCCGAGTTCTGGAGCTTCGAAGTAATCCTGGCTTTCCCGGAGAAGCGGCGCTTCAATCTTCATTGCCTCAAGGGGCTCGAAAACGCCCGGAAGCTGCTCGTAATCGACTTTAATCAAGTCCAGCGCCGCCTCGGCGGTTTCGGCCTCCTCGGCAGCCACCGCAGCTACGAAATGGCCTGAAAAAAGTACTTTTTCCCGGGCCAGGACTTCCCGGTCATGGCGCAATCCGAAACTGTGGGGCTCGAAGTCAGCCGCGGTGATGACGGCTCGAACCCCGGAGAGGGCTAAGGCAGGCTTTGAATCGATGCGTAAAATGTTGGCATGGGCATAAGGGGGAAAAAGAATCTTACCGATAAGCGCATTTGGCATCTGAATGTCGGCCGCAAACTGAGACGCACCAGTTACCTTCGCAACTGCTTCAATTCTTGATATTCTCCGCCCCATAAGTTCTGATCCCTGGGGCAGCTTGACTTTTACTTCGCCGTAAGTCCGGCGCACGGCAGCAACAATGCTATCGTAACCCGTACAGCGGCAAAGGTTTCCGGCCAGGGCGCGCCGAATTTCGCTTTCCGATGGGTTAAGATTTCGATTGAGCAGTGCTTTGGCAGCCATGATCATACCGGGCGTGCAAAAGCCGCACTGTACAGCCCCGCACTCGATAAAGGCTCGCTGCAGCGGATCAAGCCGTCCTTCAACGTCACCCTCATCAGTCCCCCTTTCCAGGCCGGCCAGCCCTTCGATGGTTGTCACGTGCCCGCCGTCGGTTTCCGCAGCCAGAACCAGGCAGGAGTTTACCGCTTCCCCGTTTAAGATTACCGTGCACGCGCCGCAGTTGCCGTTGCCGCATCCCTCTTTCGTACCGGTAAGACCGAGATCATCCCGCAGCAGACTTAAAAGCGTTTCACGCGCCGGGACCTGACGCTTATAATCACGCCCGTTGACTGTAAGACGGATAGATACTTTGCTCATCCTTATCTCCGTTGGGTGCATTGGGCGGCTCTCTCCCGAGCCGTCTGCAATGCCCGTTTTGTCAGCCCTTCGACCAGCTCCAGCCGGAACCAGGCCGAGCCGCGCACATCGTCTATGGGACGGGCCGCCTCGCGAGCACACTTCGCCGCCTTAAGCATGGACGAATCGTTTAACTCGCCGGAAGCCAATATTCGTTCCACCTCTTTTACCGTGAACGGTTTAGGCGCCACCGCCCCAAGGGCCAGGCGCGCTTTCCTTATCGTCCTCCCATCTTTGGCCAGGGAAATCAAGGCGGCTGCACTGGCGACGGCGATGTCCATTTCCGCCCTGGCTGTGTGCCTGAAATAGGCGGCCCCGGAATCAGCAATCGGGGGCGGTACCAGGACTGCCACCATTATCTCGCCGGGCCGAAGTACGGTGCAGCCCGGACCGAGAAAAAAATGATCCAGTGGGATTTTTCTTTCGCCATCCGGCCCGGCGATCACCGTGCCGGCCTCCAGGCACAGAAGCGGCGGTGCAGTATCAGCCGAGGGCGAGGCATTACACAGATTACCGCCGATAGTTCCGCGGGCCCTGACCTGTTCACAGCCGATCAGCTTTAAGGCTTCGGCCAGCAGACGGTAATGTTCTAGAAGCGGGGTGAATTGCAGCAGGCGGCTTAAGGCAACAGCCGCACCTATTTTAAGCCCCGCCTGTTCATTGAAATCAAGCGCGTTCAGCTCCGGGATCGCTTTTACGTCCACGACACCGCCTGGCGACAGGCTGCGCTCTTCCATTTGGGGTATAAGATCAGTGCCCCCGGCTAAAGGCCGGAGAGAGGGATCGGCCGCCAGCAGGTTGACAGCCTCGAACAACGAGGCAGGACGATGGTAGATAAAATCGTTCCCGCTTTTCAATTCATCCTTCTCTGGTCAGCCAGGCTGTTGCCTGCGCCCAAAAACGCGGATAGTGTGTCCACGCTACGAAAGCCGTAGCCCAGTGCGGCGAGCAATCCGAAGCGAAAGCCATGGCCCGGCCTTTGCCAAAATCCCACACCGCGAGAAAGGGATCATCCCCTACCCGGGCAAGCAGGGCAGCCCCGGCTTTCAATTTAATCCGGTTGTAGCCGAGAAACATCGGGCATTCATCCCACGGTATTCCGCGCATGATCGGGTGATCAGGTTGCACCGCGTGGAGGTAGACACCTTCCGGCGTTTCGACTCGATCATCGGTCACCGGCAGGCATTCGACCGGTAAAGTATCCTCAACGGGTGTAGCATGATACATGCCCACCGCCAGTCTTCCGGTGAATGACGCCCAGCCGCCGATCATCATCAGCGCGCCGCCATCACGTACATACTCGCGGATAGAACGCAGTCGATCGCGGCCCATGGGTGCACGTTCACGATCGGGATAGAGGAGCAGGACGTCACGCTCAACATCACTCAAAATTATAAGTCCATATTGGGCGAGTTCTTCGGGTGTCTGCGGGAAGCGGGCATGGGCCTCCCAATTCTGCATATGGATTACCGTGTGGCCCGCCTTTGAGAGGGCGCGCAGGAAATCCTCACTCCACACATAGGTGCCGAAACCTTTGAACTCGACGCTGAAAGGTGATGCGATCACCATGCGGAGCGGCGCCGAACCGTCACCGACATAAAGGATTGAAGCCATCAGTTACCTCCTTTTGCGAGATTTCTAATAAGTTCGTAATGGGAGCAGGGAAACCGCTTCGCCGTGTTGGAGCGGAGGGGCAAAGGCCTGGTGCAGTACGAGTGAGGCTGCACCGATCACCCCGGCTCTTTCTCCCAATGTGCCTAGAGTCACCTGTACTTTCTCCCGTAAAACAGGTCCGAGCAGACGATCAAGTTTTTCGCGAATCGGCTTAAGAACCAGATCACCCGCCCGGGCCAGCATACCCCCGACTATGACGAGCTGCGGATCAAAGGTGTTTACAAAGTTGGCGATTCCCACGCTGAGATAGTCGGCCGCGCGCTGGAGGAGCCGGACAGACAGAGCATCCCCCCCCTTAGCAGCAGAGAGTATCGTTTCAAAAGTAACGGGTGCATGCAGAGCGGCTGCTTCCCCGCGTTTAAGGGCATCTTCAGCCTGTTGGACCAGCGCCCGTCCTGCGCACAACCCTTCGAGAGTCTGCCAGCCGCATTCAGTTTTCGCCGACTCGAGCATGAAAGTCTCGCCGATTTCTCCGGCGGTACCGCCCGCACCCCGGTGCATCTGGCCGTTGATGATAATACCTGCGCCGAGGCCCCGGCTGACGGTTATATGCACCAGGTGCTGCACACCTCTGCCGGCTCCCTGCAGCCATTCAGCTAAAGCGGCGACATTGGCGTCATTATCGACGAAAGCGGGCAGGTTGAACTCTTCCTGGACTCTATCCCGGAGTGGAACGTTCTTCCAGCCGAGGTTGGCAGCCGTGATGACAACCCCCCTGGTATAATCAAGCAAGCCCGGCGTGCCGATACCAATGCCCAAAAGCCGCTTGCGCTGCTCCTTATCCAGCCGGTGGACTGCTTCCCGGATGGCTGTGAAGAGGGAATCGATCAGCCTGGTTCCCTCGGGTCTCGCCTCGGCAACATGAAGCACTCGGCCGTGCAGGTCTGCCGCGGCTGCGAGGATGCGCGTACCGCCCAGGTCAACACCTATGACAAAGCCGACATCTGGAACGGCTTCCACCATAACCGGTTTCCGACCGCCGCGTGAATCACCCAATCCTACTTCGCGCACATAACCCTGTCTAAGAAGCAGTCCAACAATGCGCGATACTGCCGGGAGACTGAGGTTTGCCAGTTGCGCTAATTCGGTGCGGGAGATGTGTTCTTTATCCCGGATAAAGCTTAAGATCTTGAGCCGGTTTGCTTCACTTACCAGATTCAGGGCGAACCCATGAGATTTTGACATCTCTGAAAGTCTCCGATTTATATTACTTGCCAAACTTTAGCAAGTAAGTTATTATAGAATAGCACTGGATTTCATGGGTGTCAAGAATTAAATGGGATTTTTTTTAAAAAACTGAGGTTCTTTCAAAATATTAGCCACGGAACCCGCGGAAAGATACGGAAAAAGTATTACTGGTTTGAGCCTTCCGCATCATTCCGCGTGCTTCCGCGGCTAATAAATTCTGGTTGTTGAATTACTTATTAAGCCGTTCGGCTATGGCGTCTAGAAACTCATCGGAGGCGGCCGTTTTTTTCGCCGGAGGAGTACAGATGCGGGCCAGGTCCCCGGTCATTATCCCATCCTCTATCACCTCTAAAACCGTGGTTTCCAGTTTATCTGCAAAATCCTTAAGTTCCTGGATAGTGTCCAGTTCCCCCCGCTTGCGCAAAGCACCGGTCCAGGCGTAAATCAAGGCCACGGAATTGGTGGATGTAGTTTCCCCTTTCTGGTGTTTATAGTAGTGCTTCTGCACCGTGCCGTGGGCCGCTTCATATTCAAAATAGCCGTCGGGGGAAACCAGAACAGAGGTCATCATGGCTAAAGAGCCGAAGGCCGAGGCCACCAGGTCACTCATTACATCCCCGTCGTAGTTTTTGCAGGCCCAGAGGATGCCCCCTTCGATCTTCATAATCCTGGCCACCATATCATCAATAAGAGTATAGAAAAATTCTATGCCGGCCTTATCAAACTTCTCCTTGTATTCAGTTGCAAAAACATCCTCAAAAATCTCTTTAAACCTGTGATCGTAGGTCTTGGAAATGGTATCCTTGGCTGCAAACCACAGGTCCACCTTCTGATCCAGGGCATAATTGCAGCACGCTTTGGCAAAGCTGGAGATGGATTTGTCAGTATTGTGAATTCCCTGGAGGATTCCCGTTCCCTGAAACTCCTGGATGAGTTGCCGGGTCTCTCGGCCGTTTTCATCTGTAAATACCAGTTCTCCCTTACCGGGGCCTTTCACCTGAATTTCGGCGTTTTTATACACATCTCCATACGCGTGGCGGCCAAGGATGATGGGCTTAACCCAGTTCCTGACCGCGGGTTTGATATTTTTTACCAGGATGGGTTTGCGAAAGACAGTCCCGTCCAGAATGGCCCGGATCGTGCCGTTGGGGCTTTTCCACTCCTGTTTCAGGTTGTATTCTTTAACCCGGGCCGCATTGGGGGTAATGGTGGCATTTTTTACCCCCACACCGTATTTTTTAATGGCGTTCGCCGCCTCAATTGTAATCCGGTCTTCGGTTTCATCCCTCTTTTTCAGCATAAGGTCATAATATTCGGTTTTAAGGTCTACAAAGGGCAGAATCAGCTTTTCTTTTATCATGGGCCATAGGACCCGGCTCATCTCATCACCATCGATCTCCACCAGGGGGGTTTTCATCTGAATCCTGTTGCGCATTGAGGTCTCCTTTTCCTTTTATAGTGAGGTTCTTTCAAAATATAAGCCCCCTTCGAGGGCGAGAAGTTAGGGTCAGCATATAGGGTAGCCACGGAATCCGTGGCTAATAAATTTTGGTTTTTGAAATTGCCTCATAGTCTTAAATAATTCAGCTTGCCGCCTTCCAGAATCATTTGTATCTCTTCATGGGACAAATTGTGGGACAGTTTGTATTCCTGGTTTTTGGTGATGTTCCGCATTGTAATCTCTTTCCCGCTTTCAAGCCGGGTACGCACTTCCGGCAGGACTACTTCGTCCCCCATCTCGATTTTATCGTAATCACTTTCCTGGACGAATGTCAGTGGAAGGATACCGGAATTAATGAGGTTGGCGACATGAATCCGCTCGAAGGATTTGGTTACCACTGCCTTAACCCCAAGATACATGGGGCATAAAGCCGCGTGTTCACGGCTGGAACCCTGGCCGTAAGATAGGCCGCCCACAATAATGTTCGCTTTGTTATTTTTCTTGTTCTCTAAAGCCCGCCGGCTAAAGGTTTCATCTACAGGCTGGAAAACAAACTCGGCGTATTTCGGCACGTTGGAGCGATATTTCAGCTTATCACCCGCGGGCATGATGTGGTCTGTGGTAATCTTGTCCCCCACTTTAAGGGTGACCTCCCCTTTGACTTCCTGAGGCAGCGGCGTGTTCTCCGGAGGCGTACCGATGTTGGGTCCCCTGAAAATTTCTGTTTCTTGACAGGCTTCTTCGGGAGAGGAGATCATGGCATCATCGATGGTAAACATTCGAGGTTCCTGGATATCAGGGTAAGGAAGCCCTAAATTTCTGGGATCTGTGAGCTCGCCTGTGATCGCGGCTGCCACGGCGGATTCCACGCTGGTTAAATAGACTTTGGCGGAGTTTGTGCCTGAACGCCCTAAAAAATTCCGGTTGGAGGTTCGGACGGAAACCGCGTCGGTGCCTGGAGCCATGGAGTTGCCGATGCAGAATCCGCAGGCGCTTTCCGCTACCCGGGCGCCGGCAGCCAGAAGGCGGGACAGGCCGCCGGCATCGGCGATCATTCGGAAAACCTGCTTGGAGCCGGGGGCCACCACAAAGGAGACATCCGGATGGACTGTTTTGCCTTTAAGCATTTCGGCCGCCATCATCAGGTCGCGGAAGCTGGAGTTGGTGCAGGAGCCAATAGCCACCTGGTCGACTTTTAAGCCCGCAGTTTCAGAGATAGCGATCACATTATCCGGGCTATGGGGTTGAGCCGCGGTGGGAACTAAAGCCGAAAGATCCAGCTCAATTTCTTTGGCGTAAACCGCGCCTGGGTCGGCCTCCAGAGGAATCCACCAGTCGCCATGTCCCTGGGCCTTAAGGAACTCTTTTGTCCGTTCATCGCTGGGGAAAACGGAACAGGTAACTCCCAACTCGGCACCCATGTTGGTAATAGTCGCCCTTTCCGGTACGGACAGGCTTTTTACCCCGGGCCCCGCATACTCGATGACGGTATCCACATTTCCTTTGGTGGTAAGTTTTTGGAGTAAGGTAAGGATGACATCCTTGGCCGCCACCCAGGGCTGCAATTTCCCCGTTAATAAAATGCGGGTTACAGCCGGATAAGTCAGGGTAAAAATCCCTTTAGCCATAGCCACAGCCACATCCAGACCGCCGGCGCCTATGGCGATCATACCGATGCCTCCGCCGGTGGGGGTGTGGGAATCGGATCCCAGCAGGGTTTTACCGGGCCGGCCGAATCGTTCCAGGTGGACCTGATGGCAGATCCCGTTACCGGCCCTGGAAAAGTAGAGGCCGAATTTACGCGCGATGGATTGCAGATACTTATGGTCGTCGAAGTTTTCAAAACTGATCTGGGTGGTGTTGTGATCCACATAACTCACGGATAATTCCGTGGCCAGTTTGGAAGGCCTTAACACCTCCAACTGAAGATATGTCATGGTTCCGGTAGCATCCTGGGTTAAAGTCTGGTCAATTTTTATGGTAACACGGGAGCCCTTTTCCGGTTTACCGGAGACTATCTTATTATTTAAGATTTTTTCAACAAGGTTTTGAGCCATTTTCCTACCCACGAAATTATACAAGAATGTATTACTGTCTTAAAGCAATACTAAGACACTTGCGACAATCTGTCAACCCGAATTTTTTAAGTTTTTACATATATTTTTTGAGAGTAAGGTTTTGAGTAAAACAACAAAAATGAAACGAATGGTTGTGTAGAACCGGCAAAAAGTACCATTTATTTTAAAGAACATAAAAATTTTAACTATTGAGGCTTTTGCAAAAATATTAAGCCCCCTTCGAGGGCGAGAAGCTAGGGCAAGCATATGAGGTAGCCGCGGAATCACGCGGAAAAACACGGAATATGATAAATTTCGTATTTCTTTGTATTGTGAATAGTTAAAATATTTCCGTGTAATTCCGTGGCTAATTTTCCTTGATTCCGTCCATCGCCTTATCTATAGGCTAACGCCTATAGATAAGGCGAGACGACAATCGGCCGAAGGCCGTGCTATGCGGAACGAAGATACTACGAGCGTGAGCTCGTAGTATCTTCATTTTTGAAATTGGCTCTATTATCCAGAGAAAAAAACATGAGAAAAAACTACAAAAGAAGCTTGATTTTTTGGGTATCTATGATATTGTAGATGTTGACTATAAGACAAATTGTCTTGTATTAATACAATTGATACACTATAATTTAAGCAAAATGGTTGAACATGATAGTGGTAGAATAACGGCAGTCCGTGAAAAGTGTCTAAGCGAGCCGGGAGGTGCGTAAAAAATGCTTGCCAGGGAGAAGGGTATACCCTTCTATCTTCAGCTTAAAAATATTCTTAAGGAGGAAATACGTACCGACGCTTATAAGAGCAAAAGACTGCCTCCGGTGCGCCAGGTGGCTAAAGATTATAGTGTCAGTGTGAATACCGTTCTGCGCGCCTACGAGGAGCTCCAGAAAGAGGGCTTGATAACTGGTAATGTGGGCCGGGGCACCTTTATCACCACCAACCCTGATGAGCTTTTAAAGAAGAACAGGGACAATCTGGTAAAAAACATGATCAAGCACGCCTTGGAGGAGGCCCTTTACATGGGCTATTCCA
The DNA here is from genome assembly GCA_040752435.1 of Spirochaetota bacterium. Classification (GTDB taxonomy): domain Bacteria; phylum Spirochaetota; class Spirochaetia; order SPDA01; family JBFMGN01; genus JBFMGN01. Next base: position 5,155 of record JBFMGN010000016.1, on the reverse strand, counting down.
TCAAAGATTTTGAACAGGCAGTGCACGATTTTGTAACGGAACAGCAAGAATATTTTTCCAGGGTTAAAATCGCCTTTATTGAATGCAATATAGAGCAGTTACTCTATTTTACCCATCACCTGGAGTTGGACCCCTCTATTCACCATGTACCCATTCTGCTGGAGAACCTGGTGGAACCGGCAGAGGAGACTAAAGAGCAGCTTGAAAGCTGCGACATTATCCTTACCAGTTTCTATCATATGAGCGAAGTGGAGAACTACCTTAAGTACCTGGCTAAACCGATTATCGGAATCAACCTGGTACCGGAAATGAGCACTATCGTTGAAGTTGCCAAGGTGCCGCCCGATTCCACCGTGGGAATTGTCACTACCAGTAATCGCTTTAAAAACATCATTAATGAGGTGTTGGAGGAACTAAATTTGCGGTTCAGTAAAATTCTCGAAACCAATTCTCAGGACCAGGAGATTGTTCAACAACTGGCGGCTCAATGCGACGCCGTTTTGGTGTCTCCCAAAAGAAAACAGATGGTCAGCGAATACGCCAGACCTTCCACCAAAGTCATTGAGTTTGTTTTCACGCCGGATAGGACATCTATAAACAATATAAAAGTGGCTATCCTAGAGTTAAAGAAGAATCAAACAACCGCGCTCTAAGCCAAAGGGAAGGAAAAGAGCGGCATCTTGGGCGGGTGCAAAGGGGATAAGGAAAAATCAGCGTGTCCGGGCTGTCAAAAATACGGGTATAAAGAAAAGTCGATTAGGAGGAGAAGAGTATGATGCTAAAGGCCACAGAGTTAACTTTTTTAGAACATATCGCTCCCAGATACAATATCCCTGTGCCCAGGCATATCGTAACAGCGGAAATTCACCGGATAAAGGAAGCTCTGGAAACCTGGGGGGGTGAAGCCCTGGTTAAACCGGATGTGCTTTCGGGAAAACGGGGGAAAGCCGGAGCTATTCAGACGGTAAAAATTGCCAATGATGCTGTCAAGGCGATAAAACGGATCTCCAGCCTGGAGATAGAGGGACAGATACCCCGTCTGGCCTACCTGGTGGAGAAAGTGCCCGCGCAGATGGAGATGTTCAGCGCCATCACTTATAACACTGAGTATTTAGGACCTGCCTTAACCATCTCGCTGGCAGGTGGTATTGACATCGAAGAGATCCCGGAAAATAAGAAATTAACCATTCCAGTGGATATCTACCAGGGGTTGGACGCTTACCAGGCCGGCGAAGTTCTGTCTAAACTGGGATGCCCCCAGAACCTTATCAGTGTCCTATCCAGAGTCCTCATTGGGTTTTGGGATATGTTTATTTCCACCGGGATGCAAAGTGCGGAGATCAATCCCTGGCGGATAACCCTGGATGGTAAAGTTTACGCCTGTGACTTTAAAGCCACCTTTGATGAAAGTAATTATAAATGCAAAATCCCCGGTATGATTTTTCCCGAATATCCCGCGGTGGTGTCTGAGTTTGAAGAAGAGATTAAGCGGTGGAGTGATTTAAGCTATCAAGGCCAGGCGCATGTATCGGATTTGGGGGGCAAGAAGATTCTGCCTATCCTGTTTGGAGGCGGGGCCTCCACCATTATCATAGAAACCCTGGAAAATGAAGGGGGAGAACCCATGTTCCTTTCGGATTTCGGGGGCAATCCGCCCTACGAACGGATGTACGGGACGGCCAAACGCTGTTTTGATTATAAGTTGAAGGGGGCTGAACTCCTCCTGATTTTGGGGGGAAAAGCCAATAATACTTTTATCGATGTGACTTTTCAGGCTATCGCCGATGCGCTGGTAAACTGGGTGGATGAACACGGACCTCTTGATATTCCAGTGGTCATAGGCCGCGGGGGGCCCCGCCTGGTCAAGGGATTTTTAATCATGAAACAGGCGCTGGAATATTTAAAATTGCCCTATGTGATTTTCGGGCCTGAAACACCGGTGACCATGGTGGCGGAGTATGCCGCCAAACTGGTTAATGCATACCTCCGGCTGAAGGAGAACAAAAATGAAGGCTGAAACACTAATTGATCTGTTAAAAAAGGGAGACCGGGTGGCCGTTTCCAATATCACCGGCCGGGAAGCATCGACTGTCACGGTTTTAAGCCATAACTACTGCGGCAATGTAACCGGCGGCTGGGCCCTGGGCAAGGGCGGGCAAACCATCGAGACTTCCAGGGGGCCCATAAAGGTTTTTGCCACTTTTGAGGAGCTTCTCCGTCTTACACCCAGGGAAGCGCACCCCAATAAGATCCTCATCTATTCACCTCCGGACGCCGTGTACGGTGAAGTTAAGGAGGTATTGAAATACGGTCAAGAAATTGTGGAAACCATCTATATTGTCACTGAGCATGTTTCCATCGAGGTCACGGCCAAAATCTATAATCTTTGCCAGAAAGCGGGCGTGGATGTCGTGGGCTGTAACACCCTGGGAATCATCAATGCCCATGACCGGGTGCGTATCGGGGCCGTGGGCGGCACCACGCCTGAAGAAAGCTTTCAACCCGGTTCCGTGACTGTAATTTCCAACTCCGGTAATATGGTTAATACCATTTCCAGCTACCTGGCCTCTGAAGGTATGTTCGTTTCCTTTGGTATTTCTACCGGCAAGGACAGGCTGATTTTGACCCCTTTAAAGGAGTTTTTAAAGCTGGCGGAAAAGGATGAGCATACCAGGATTATCGTGTTATACGTGGAGCCGGGAGGCACTTATGAATACGATGCGCTCCAGATGATGAAAAAAGGGGGGTATTCCAAACCCCTGGTAGTTTATGTGGCCGGCTCCATTGCAGAAAAATACAATATATCCTTGGGGCATGCCGGGGCTGTGGTGGAAGGGGGAAAAAGCTCTGCCGACAGTAAAAAGGCCCTCTTTGACGAATACTTTGGTGTGCCGTCTTACAACCCTTCTAAAAAGTACAAAAAGACGGCTGAGCTGAAACGGGCTTTAGTTCGAGGTATCCGGGTGGAGACCCTCCACCATATCCCCAAAGCCGTAAACCTGGTTCGGGAAATGCTTGATCTTCCACGGGATCATAATAAAACCAATCCGTTAAAGCTTAATCCCTGGTTTTCCAACCTTAAGGGTCTGGAAAAGGTTTTGCCTTCTGAGTTGAACCTGGGAGAAGGCAGTATCCCTCCCTTATACAAGGACCAAATCGAACAGCAGATGAAAACCCTTTTAGAAGGCACAATCCGGCAATCCATGCGAAATGCCTCCAAGGCCAGCTCCAATGATGGCAGCACCACCAGGATATACGGCTACTCAGTAATGGAACTAATGCAGAAGCGTTCCTTTGTGGACGGTTTGATTCTCTACTGGACAGGGGAACTACCCGCAACTGAGTTTGAGAAAAGGCTGGCGGAGATGACCTTGATCGCTTCGTTAACCAATGGACCGGGTACCATATCCGCCCAGGGAGCCAAGCTTTCGGCCTCTGCCGGAAACAGCGCCAATACCGCCATGATCGGAACACTCGCCTCCATTGGTCTTGTCCACGGTGGGAACGGCGCCCAGGCTGTCAAGTTTCTGCTGGACATATTTGCCGGTTCTGATGTAAAAAACGCCTACGAATGGAATCTGGAGGTGGAAAAACTGGCCCAAAAGGCAGCGGATGATTTTAAAAAACGCAAAAACGCCGCTAAGAACGCGGGACTGGAGTATGAAAAAATTCCCTGCCTGGGGCACCCTGTTTTTACTAACGACCCTGTCAACTACGACCCCAGGGAGCAGGTTATCTATCGGTATCTGCAAGAGCAAGGGAAAAAGAACATCTTCCTGGAGTTTTACCATTGTCTGGTACAGGCCCTGAAAGATAACGGTTCCACCCCCAAGGTGTTGGCTGTAAACCTGGATGCCGCCATTGCTTGTGTCTGGCTGGGTATTTGCTGGCCCAGAATTATGGAAAAGCAGATGACCCTGCAGCGGGCAGTGGATATACCCTTTATCGCCTTTGCCCTGGGCCGGGCGGCCGGCGGGGCAGGGGAGTACCTGGACCACAGGGATTTCGGCACAGATATGGACATGCGTGTACCTGTCTCTGAGTGCCGTGCCTTGACCAGACCCCGCGCGCTGCTTTAATTTTACCATAAAGATACCACCGTTACAGTCTTATGAACAACGACGGGCATGACGTTCGCAAGTCGCGTGCGAAGTACTTAAGGGCCGGAACAGCGGAGGACAAACGCGATAATATGTTATGTCGTTTTTCAGGAAGCCGGATAACATGCATATAAAATAACTTGACAATGCATATAAATAGACATATAATCTATATCGAGAGGAGAATAGTATGAGAACTACGCTGGATTTACCTGAGGAATTGATTAATAAAGCGATGGATATAACACACGCGAAATCCAAAACTGAATTAATAAAATATGCGTTAGAAAATATAATAAATCAGGGAAAAAGAAATGCATTAATAAAATATCATGGAAAAATTGACTTAGATATTGATCTTAATCGATTAAGGAAAAGATGAGCAAAATATTAATCGATTCGTCGGTATGGATAAGATATTTTAGATCACAAAAAAGTTATCCATTTTTGAATGAATTAATTGAAACAAACCAAATATGTATAAATGATTTAATACTGGCCGAATTAATACCTTATCTATATATAAAAAACTATTATGAAGTAATTGAATCTTTAGAATCAATAGAAAGAATTGAAATAAAAATAAATTGGGAAATGATTATCCAAATGCAAATAACGAATATAAAAAACGGAATAAATAAGGTAGGAATATCCGATTTAATAATATTGCAAAATGTAATTGAAAATAATTTAACCCTATTTTCGATAGATAAGCATTTTGAATTAATGAAAGACTTATTTGAATATCGGTTATTTGAATATACATAACACATATAAGGCCCCCCGGTTGTCAAGGGGTCATCTGGCCTGACACCCGGTGGGTTCTATTCCACAGTGCATAAGCTATAAAGTTGTGACAGAAAGCAACTCAGATGGAATGGGCTGCATGAAAAGTGCTTGATAAAGCATGAAGCAAAGTATATCCTGGGTACCGGGAGCAAGCAATGGCAAATCTACAAGTCAGGGATATCGATGACAGGCTCTACACCGTCCTCAAACAAAGGGCCAGGGCGAAGCATCGATCACTCAGTCAAGAGGTTGTGCACATCATCGAG